>JBEIQV010000241.1:0-5174 GCA_040376335.1 Verrucomicrobiia bacterium
CGCACCGGCTGCAAAAGCGCAGGAGACGCCCGCAGAGTTGCTCCAAAAAATCGGTAGCGGTGACTGGATCAACGACGCGCTGCCGAACGCTGCGAGCAAGATCTGGAATTTCCTCAGCTCCAGCCTCGGCGGCTTTCTCGGCTTCTTCGGCTTTCTGCTCTCGCTGATCATCGTTCCGCTCTACCTGTTTTATTTTCTCACTGAATCACCGCACATCTCGAAGAGCTGGAGCAAATATCTCCCGCTCCGTGCGAGTGAGTTTAAAGACGAAGTCGTCGCCGCCCTCACCGACATCAACGGCTACCTCATCGCCTTCTTTCGCGGGCAACTCATCGTCAGCATCATCAACGGCACCGTCACCGGTTTGCTCCTCGCAGCGGTGGGGTTGGATTTCGGATTTCTCATCGGCTTCGGCCTCTGCTTCCTCGGCATCATTCCATACATCGGCATCGTCCTTTGCTGGATTCCCGCCGTCATCATCGCCTCCGTGCAGGGCGGAAGCTGGCTCGTTCCATTGAGCGCCGCGTGGTGGGTTTTTCCGCTCGTCGTCACCGGCACTTTTACCATCGTGCAGCAAGTGGACGGTCTTTTCATCACGCCAAAAATCGTCGGCGAGCGCGTGGGTCTGCATCCCGTGACGGTCATCTTCTCCGTCTTTTTGTGGACGACTGTGCTTGGTGGATTGCTTGGCGCCATCCTCGCCGTGCCGCTCACTGCGACGGCAAAAGTCATCCTGAAACGCTACATCTGGGAGCGCACCATCATGGCCGAAGTCGGCGCGAGCCCCGTCCCGATTTCTGAAAAATGAGCACGCCAGCGCCAACACCATCGCCGGGGCCGAAAAAACCTCTCGTCGTAGTTTCGGGAATGAGCAGGCGCGACATCATCACCGCCGTCCTCATCGCGGTGGCTGTCATCGGCTTCATTGCGTTCGGGATTGTCCAAATGGGCAGCGGCTCCGGCAATCTCATCAGCGGCGTCGTCACAGGCCGCTCCGCCACCGGAGAGCGCGAGACACTTTTCGATGTCAGCACCAAGGGCGTGAAATCAAAAACCGCCGACACCGGCTACACGCTCAAGGTCTTCGTGAAGGACGAAAACCGCACCTACGACGTGATGGTTGAGCGTGAAGTGTGGGAGAAAAAGAAGGACGGCGACAAACTCGAATTCCTCCGCCCGCCGGACGAGCAGCGCTAAGTTTTCGCAGGCAGCGATTCCATGCAGATAGACATCCTCAGCCTCTTCCCCGCCATCGCCACCGCCACACTCGGCGAGAGCATGATGAAGCGCGCGCAGGAAAAGGGCCTCTTCACCTTCAAGTCCCACGACCTCCGCGACTGGACGCACGACCGCTACCGCACCGCCGACGACGCGCCCTACGGCGGCGGGCAGGGCATGGTGATGAAATGCGAGCCAATCTTCGAGGCCGTGGAATCGCTCCGCACGCCGGAGACCCGCGTCGTCTTCATGGGCCCGTGCGGGCGGCGCATGGATCAGCGCATCGCGCAGGAATACTCCGGCTTTGGCGCAAAGGGCGGCCACCTCATCATCCTCTGCGGCCACTACGAAGGCGTGGACCAGCGCGTCCTCGACCATCTCGTGGACGACGAAATCTCCGTCGGCGACTACGTCCTCACGAATGGCGTCATCGCCGCCGTCGTCTTCGTGGACGCCATCGTGCGCCTCATCCCCGGCGTGCTCGGCGACGACGCCAGCGCGACCGACGACAGCTTCGCCACCGGCCTCCTCGAATTCCCCCACTACACCCGCCCGCCCGAGTATCGCGGCTGGAAAATCCCCGACATCCTGCTCAGCGGCAACCACGCCCACATCGAACGCTGGCGCCGCGAGCAAGCCCTCGAACGCACGCGCCAGCGCAGGCCGGATCTGCTGCCGCCGGATGTCGGTTAGAAATCATTACACACGCAGATGGACATCACGTTTTCAGAGATTCTTCCAGCCATCTTGGTCGTCGCAGTTCCGACTGTGATCGGCTATTTTCTCGGACATCACTTTTCACCGACTTGGCTCGGTCTAGTCTTATCGCTCCTCTGGCTACCGCTGCTGCTTTTTGTCTGTCCGCGTGATTCGCGAGCGACAGTATTCGGAGCTATTTTTGTTTCACTTGTTCCAACCGTAATCGGATTTTCTGTCGGCGTGGCAAAGCGCCCCTTAAAGCCCAACCAATGACACCACACCTCTATGGAAAGCGTCAAAGGTCGACCCACCCCGTCCTCGACATCCGCGGCCTCGTCGTCCATCGCGATGAGACGCTCATCCTCGACCGGCTCGACTGGCGCGTGCAGCGCGGCGAGCACTGGGTCATCCTCGGCGCGAACGGCTCCGGCAAGACTTCGCTGCTCAGCGCGCTCACCGGTTACCTCACGCCGAGCGCGGGCGAAATGGAATTGCTCGGCGAGACCTACGGCAATTCCGACTGGCGCGAACTGCGCAAGCGCGTCGGCATCGTCAGCAGTGCCGTGCGGCAGAAAGTTCCCGATTGGGACAGCGCCGAGCTGGTCGTCATCGGCGGCAAATACGCGATGCTCGATTATTGGGGAAAAGTGAAAGCCGCCGACCGCATCGAAGCCGCACGCGCCATGCGCGCCGCCGAGTGCGGACTCATCGCACAGCGCGACTGGCGCGTCCTTTCGCAAGGCGAACGCCAGCGCGTCCTCATCGCCCGCGCGCTCATCGCGCAGCCGCGCGTGCTCATCCTCGACGAACCGTGCGCCGGACTCGATCCCGTCGCGCGCGAACATTTCCTCGCCTTCCTCCAGCGCCTTGCCGTGCGAAAGAACGCACCCACGCTGCTTTTCGTCACGCATCACGTGGAGGAAATCGTCCCCGCATTTACGCACGCGCTGCTCCTGCGCAGCGGATGCCTTTTCGCCAGCGGCGAAATCACGCGCGTCCTCACCAGCGCGAATCTCTCCCGCACCTTCGGTTCCCCGCTCCGCATCCGCCGTCGCGCCGGACGCTACGCGCTCTCCGCTTGCTGAACCGTCAAAAGAGAAAACGCTAATCTACGCTCATCCACGCTAAATTGAGGGCCAACGGCCCTGCCCATACCAGCCTAGGTCAGAGCGAGGAACGAGCGTCGGCCTAGGTTATAAAGCAAAGACGCCAAGAGGGCTGAAAGCCCGATCCATCCACGCGTTCCGCCTCAAGAAATGACGCCGGGTTTTCAGCCCTTTGACCGTTTGTGCAAGCCTTCCTGGGGCGTTGCCCAAGGCTGGTATGAATTCGAGCCTTTGGCCCTCGAATACACCTTTTGGATTTAATCAGCGGTTCCCAAACGCCGCGCGCCATGTATTCTCCGCGCACCATGCTCCGCCTCACGCTCATCGTCTTCTTCGCGCTGACTGCGTTCGCATTTCCACAAGCTGCCGTGGATGCCGACGTGAAGGACGCCGTGATCGTGGACACGCCGAGCGAGCAAATCATCACCGGTGCGTTGCGGTGGCTCGCTTCGCAGCAAAATGCGAACGGCTCGTGGAGCGTCAGCGCCGGGCGGAAGGGCGAACATCCCGTCGCGATGACCGGCTACGTGCTCATGGCCTACATGGCTGCGGGTAACCTTCCCGAGCAGGGCGAATACGCCAAGCAGGTGAAAAGCGGCATGGAGTTCCTGCTCGATCAACTCGGCGTGGACGGACAGTTCCGCGGCGTGGACGGCGGCAAATACATGTATAACCACGGCATCGCCACCATCGCACTCGGCGAAATTTACGGCGAAACGCGCAGCCCGGCCATCCGCGAAAAACTCCAGCGCGCCATCAAGCTCATCGTCACCACGCAGAGCGACAAGGGCCAGCACAAGGGCGGATGGCGCTATCAGCCACGGCCCGGCGATGCGGACATCAGCGTCACTGTGATGCAAGTCGTCGCCCTTCGCGCAGCGAAAAATGGCGGACTCGACGTGCCGCAGCAGACTATTGACGACGCCGTCGAATACGTGAGGCGCTGCTCCGTCGGCAACAGCGGCGGCTTTGCCTACCAAGCCGGACAAGGCGGCCCCGGCTACGCGCGCACCGCCGCCGCAGTTTACTCGCTCCAAGTCTGCGGTCACTACGACGACCCGCTCGTCGCCCCCGCGAGCAAATATCTTTTCGATCACAAATTCGACAAACAGCACTGGGCCTACGGCTCGAACTACGCCGGCCCCGCGCAATACATGATCGGCGGCGACACGTGGAAGCGCTGGTATGATTACATGAAACAAGTCCTCGTCCCCTCCGTGAAGCGCGTGGGCGAACAATGCTATTGGGACGACCACGAAGTCGGCCCCATCTACGCCACCGCCTGCTTCGCCACCATCCTCGCGATGCCGTGGCACTACATCCCGCTTTACCAGCGGTAGGGCGGAAAATCCGAAACAAGTTCGATGGTGAAAGTTCAAAAGCGTTTCCAAACACCCACTCTCGGCAGATTCATGATTCGCAGCCGGGCGCTTTGGCTTTCGTGCCTGGTGCTGGTTTCGAGTTTCGGATTTCGCGCCTCAGGCTTCGCCGCAACCGTCCAGCTTTTCGACGGCACCGTCCTCGACGGCACGCTCAGCTTCGACAACGGCCTCGTCGTGCGCGGCGTGACCGCTGTGAAGCTCGGCTTCACCGATATCCTCCGCGCGAAATTCGCCGACGCCAAAGCCGAGGAATACCAGCCTGGACTCGTCCTCGTCAGCGGTGCGCACATCGCCGGACCATTCACATCGCTCGCAGACACCACCGTCAAAGCCGGGCACCGCAACCTCACCATCCCAGGCGGCGAAATCGCATGGGCAATCTACCAGCCATTCGATGCCGACATCGCCGCACAAATCCCTCGCGGAAAAATCGGCGCGCTACTCCCCGGCGGCGATTTTTTTGAAGGCACCGCCAAATCCGCCGATTCGAATACCGCAAAAGTCGTCAACCCCATCTTCGGCCCGCGCACTTTCGATGCAAAGCGCAAGGAACTCCACGCCCTCATCCTCCGCGAAATCAAAACACAGCCCGCAGGCTTTGAAGTCGTCACCGCCGACGGCAGCATCTTCCCCGCGCTCGACATCGTGGCCCGCGACGCCACCGGCATCACGCTCCGCCACGCCCTCTACGACGGCATGAAAATCGAAACCAAGGACATCGTCGAAATCCGCGCCGGAAGTTCCCGCTACACCGCACTCGATTCCATCA
>JBEIQV010000038.1:0-16950 GCA_040376335.1 Verrucomicrobiia bacterium
CAGCACGCCAAAACAAGAGCGCTTCATGGCCGAAAATCTCCCCAAGCTCGACACCACCCTCATGTTCGGAGTCGGCGCAGCATTCGACTTCCACATAGGCCGCATCAAAGAAGCCCCTCGCTGGATGATGCGCGTCGGCCTCCAATGGTTCCACCGCGTCCTCAGCGACCCGCGCCGCCTTTGGAAACGCTACGCCGTCATCGTCCCCGCCTACCTCTTCCGAATCTTCCTCCAGCGCACCGGCCTGAAAAAATATCCCATTACAGATTAGTATCATCCAGCCTTCATGAACGAATCTCCCAGCACATCACCGCGTTTATTTGGCCTAAAATACTGGCAGTGGTTGATCGCGATTTTACCAACGATTGCCGCTGCCATAACCTACCCGGTGGCGCATGCGTATTATCGCCCGCTTTTGGAGAATCAACCGGACAACTTTTATGGGGCTGGCATGCGTGCATTTTTTGATTCGCAGATGGCATTGTTCGTGACGGCCTTGGTTCCAGCAGTCGTCTTTTCTTATCGTGAGAAAAAATGGCAGCTTCGGATCTTGGGCATTCCTGTTTGGTGGGGTGCGTTTGTTATGGGGAATGGTTTCGTCGCCATGCTTGGCTTCGGGATCATTGACGGATTAACGAAATGAAGGGGCGAACTCTCAGCTTGCAGAGCGGGCGCGGATGAAGAGAGTTGCGGCCCCTTTTCCCAAAAAATATCTATGAACAAAGTCCTCGTCTGTGGTGCCGGTGGTTTTATCGGCGGTCATCTTGTTGCTGATTTGCGCCGGCAGGGCGTGAAGTCCATCCGCGCGGTGGACATCAAGCCTTTCGACCAATGGTATCAGCGTTTCGATGACGTGGAGAATTTTCACCTCGATTTGAGTCGGCTCGATGCTTGCGAGAAAGTGGTGCCGGGCTGCGACTGGATTTACAATCTGGCGGCGGACATGGGAGGGATGGGTTTCATCGAACTGAACAAGGGGCTGTGCATGTTGACGGTGCTCATTAATACGCACCTGCTCATGGCTGCGCGGAAGGCGGGTGGCGTGGAGCGGTTTTTCTATGCATCGAGCGCGTGCGTGTATAACGGCGACAAACAGAAGGACCCGAACGTGACGGCGCTCGCGGAGGCAGATGCGTATCCCGCGCTGCCCGAGGACGGCTACGGTTGGGAGAAACTTTTCAGCGAGCGCATGTGCAGGCATTTCCGCGAGGATTTCAAAATCGCGACACGTGTGGCGCGTTATCACAACGTGTATGGGCCGAATGGAACTTACGACGGCGGACGCGAGAAAGCTCCAGCCGCCGTGTGCCGCAAGGTCATCCAGGCGAAGCTGAGCGGGAAGCACGACATCGAGATTTGGGGAGACGGACACCAGACGCGCAGCTTCATGTATATTGACGACTGTTTGCACGGCACTCAGATGCTGACGCGCTCCGATTTCATCGAACCGATCAACATCGGCAGCTCGGAAAAAGTGAGCATCAACCAGCTCGTGGACGTGGTGGAGGACATCGCCGGCATCAAGCTGAACCGCCGCTACAAACTCGACGCACCGAAGGGCGTGAACGGTCGCAACTCCGACAACACGCTCATCCAAAAAGTATTCGGCTGGGAGCCAAACATCCGCCTGCGCGACGGTCTCGAAAAGACCTACGCATGGATTCACGACGAGATCGTCGCGACGCAAAAGAGCGGTCGCGCGAGCGTGGTGAACGTGGCGTAGCCAGCCTTTCCAAACGGCCAGAGGGCTGAGCAATAAAGGCGTTGCTTTTAAGAGCGCGCGTCATGGCATTCAAGGTCTGACGAGATAAAGAGGACGCCAAATTCGGGGTGTTCTGTTTTCTTTGTTTTTTTGGAGTAAAAAATCCGCGATTTTACTACCAGTTACCCATTGAACTGTTAAGCGGAGGGCATGAAAACTACGCACCCAATCGAAATCCTCGAAACCCGTATCGCCCCCCCGCCGTCTTCTTCGTGAACGGCACGAACCTCAGCATCACCGACAGCACTGGCGCGGATGCGGCTGCTGACACCAAAGAGACTGACGCCGTCATGGAGACTGGCGCAACGAAGGCCATCTTTCTCGCCGCTGGAGACAGCCTGGTCTATGACCTCAATGGAAACCACAAAGCCGACAAGGGTGAGCAGGTGCTCGTGAAGATGACCGAGGGCACGGCGATGGCCTTTTTTACCGACCTGAATACGGACGCGACCATCGGCCAGACGGCGCAGTTTGGTCTGAACGAATTCACCGGTCTTGCGCTGGGCGACCACGTGACCGCGACGATCAATGGCAATGTGGAAAATATAGACACTTTGCTGGATGCGAACGGTGCCTTTACTACCGTGCGTCAGGCATCGGACATTAAAAGCCTCACCATCACCGGCACCGTGTTCAGGAATATTCAAGCGGGCGCGGAGATCAGTGGGATTACTTTCAAGGTGCCGAAGATCGACGCTTTTGATTATGACGTGGACGAGATACGCACCGGCAACCTGTCGGAAAATGATCTTAGCTTCGATGGAGGAACCACGATTCTGCCGCTCACCTTTACCCAAGCCCCCGGCACTGCTGGCGGCAGTATCTCCAACATCGTGATTCCGCGTTACATCGACGAGATTCACGCTGGCGACGGTGGCGCCAATACCAACGGCGACGGCGGCAAGGGCGGCGACCTCATCAATATCAAAGTGACTGGCTCTGTGGGTGACGGCTTCAATGCTGGCCAAGGCGGCGCAGTGACCAATGCGGGCAAAGGAGGCATTGGCGGTTCGTTGAGCAAAATCAATCTGACACTAAAGTTCGACGGAGATGCAACCGTGAATCTTAGAGCAGGGGATGGTGGCGACACTGCGAGCGGGGCGGCTGGTGCGGGAGGCGCGGTTTCGGATGTCACGATCAAGAACTCAGCCCCCATTTCTGGAATAGTGATCGACGGTGGTTCCGGTGGTAATGTCGGCTTAGGTAGCGGTCAAGGTGGCGCTGGCGGCAGCGTGATGAAAGCTACGTTCATTGGGACAAGTGGTTTCCCCGGTGGAGTCTCGATCCTCGGCGGTCATGGTGGAACCGGCGGCGACACTGGGGGCGGAGGCGGGGCGGGTGGCGCAGTGACCAAGGCTTCGTTCAGCAGCCCCGGGCAGGAGGGGCAGATGAGGATTGTGGGCGGTGATGGTGGAGGTGTGAATAGCGCGGCCCTTGGCGGCAAAGGTGGCGATGTGACGGATGCGAAGATCAAGATTACTGGCTATTCGAATCAGAGCGTCGCCATCATAGGTGGCGAAGGCGGCAGCGGTGGCGGAGCTGGCGGCTCGGTTGATAAAGTGAAAATCGATATACTGGATGGGGATAGCGATGTATTCATAGAGGGTGGTAGCGGTGGAAGTATTGATACAGGCACAGCCAATGGCGGAGCGGCCGGCAACGTGAGCAATTCGTCCATTACCGCCCGCATGATTATTGGTAGCGGAGTCTCGATCTACGGTGGTGAAGGTGGCGACGCCGGCGGCGACGATAAAGTCGGTGGAGCGGGTGGAGGCGTAACCAATTCTACCATCAAGACCATCGGCCAACTCGACGATGGTGGCTACACCGGCATTTACGGAGGAGATGGAGGAGGGGGTGGCGCGGGAGACAGCGCAGGCGGAGTGGGAGGCAGTCTTAGTGCGGTCAGCGTGACTAGCGCCGGGGTGGATGAAGATGTAGAAATCCTCAGCGGTAATGGTGGCGATGGCGGAGGAGATGGAGGCGACGGTGGACGGGGCGGCGATCTGACCGGGGGCACAGTGACCAATACCGACTACGTCAAAGGTGGTGTCTATCTGAGCGCGGGCGATGGAGGTAATAGCATTGTGTCCACTGGCAATGGCGCCGCAGGTGGCAACGCAAGCAACCTCAAAGTCACCAATAAAGGTGGTATGGCATACCTCGGCATCTTCTCGGGCGATGGCGGCGACTCCGAAGCCACTAGCGGCAATGGCGGTAATGCTGGCACACTCTCGAAAGTAGTGGTGACGAGCATGGCCAACATCGGGAGCGAGAGCGAAATTGGCTCTGGCTACGGTGGCAACGTTGATGGGACGGGTAATGGAGGAAGCTCCGCTGATGCTACCGGCATCACCGTCACCGATAAATTTGGCGCATCGGCCACGTGGTTCATTTATGCGGGTTCGGGTGGCAGAGGCAACGGCGCGGGCGGCGATGGCGGTAACGGTGGAAACCTGAATAACGTCACCTTTAACGGCACCAACTCCGATGTGCAGTTTGGCTATGTGCATGACGACGACAACACTGGCGGCACTGGAGCGGGATCCAAGGGTGGCAATGGCGGCTCGCTTGATGGCATCAAGGGCAGTGCCGCGACCGCGGCCTTCCTCGCCCAGCAAGGTGGTGGCGCGGCCGGCACGGGTGGCAATGGCGGCTCGATCTCCAACGTCAACTTCAAGGTTTCGCAGTTCGCCCACGTCATCAGTGCTGGCGACGGAGGCAGCGTCGCGATTGGTGGCACTGCAGGCATTGGCGGTTCGATCGACAAGGTGAAGATCACCGGCAGCGGCGTCATCGGTTACTTTTTTGAGGTGTTTGGCCTCGGCGGAGACGATGACAGCAGCATGGGTGGACTCACCGTCGGTCTCGGCGGTGCGGTGAACAATATTTTCGATGCAACCCGTAACGGCAGCATCACCAACGTCACAGCCACAAAAATCGCCGCCATCCTCGCAGGCGCAAAAGTTGGCAACACGGTTGCTGCCTTCAATGCCGTGAAGAGCATCACCGGTCTCAAAGTTTCGCTGATCGGAGCGGATGTGGATGGAGATCGGCAGTTCGACTGGGAGGAAGACACCGCCACCACCACTGGATTCCAACTCAACGGCGCTGCCGGGGTCACGGATACGGACGATGTTCCGAAAGACGGACTCATCATCGTGAAGACCGGAGGCTACACACCGGACGCGAAGACCAAATTCCTTGGTGGGCCCGGCATCCCTGCCTCGGGCATCATCTTCGTGTAAGCGCGAATTTGCTCCACTCAAAAAGCGCGGCAGTCCTTCACGGGGCTGCCGCGCTTTTTTGTGCACGTAGCCTGACGCACTCAGGCAGCGACGAACTTTCCGGGGTTCAGGATTCCATTCGGATCGAGCGCGTTCTTTAGCGCGCGATGGACGTCGCGGCCTACTTTGTCCACGGCTTGGGGCCACCATGGTTTTTTGGCGAGGCCGATGCCGTGTTCGCCGGTGATGACGCCGCCGTGCTTCAGCACCCATGTGAAAAGTTCGTCGAGCGCGCGATCCACTTTGGCTTTCACGCGGCGGTCTTCGTGGTAGTTCGCGGCCATGATGTTGACGTGGATGTTGCCATCGCCCGCGTGGCCGAAGCACGCGACGGGGTAGCCGTGTTTTTTTGCGAGGTGTTCGCCAAATTCCGCGAGCGCGACGAGCTGGCCGCGCGGGACTACGATGTCTTCGTTTAGCTTGGTGAGGCCGGTGGCTTTGAGCGATGCGCTGTAGGCGCGGCGGAGGCCCCAGAGCTTTTCGGATTCCTCGTCGCCGAATGCGCTGAGCACGCGGATGGCGTCAATTTTTCGCAGCAGTTTGGCGACGGCGGCGGACTCGCTTTTCACGGAGTCCACCTGGCCATCCAATTCGACAAGCACGAGCGATTGTGCGCCGGGTGCGATCTCGCGTCCGAGGAATTCACGTGCGCTTTTCAGCGTGAAAGGGTCGGCGATTTCCAGTGCGCACGGCAGGAATCCGGCGGCGAAAATTTGCTGCACGGCATCCGCCGCTGCGCGGAAAGTGCGGAAGCTCGCGGCGAGTGTGGCGCGTGCGGGAGGGTGGGGGAGCAGGCGCAGTGTGGCCTCGGTGACAACGCCGAGCAGCCCTTCGCTGCCGACGAAGGAACCGATGAGATCAAAGCCCTGTTTGTTTTTGTGGGTGCGTCCGCCGCAGTGGAGGACGCGCCCGTCGGCGAGAACGACTTCGAGGCCGAGCACGTAGTGGCGCGTGACGCCGTATTTCAAACAGCGCGGCCCGCCAGCGTTGGTGGCGATGTTGCCACCGATGCTGCAATCGGCGAGCGACGCGGGATCGGGCGGATAGAAAAGTCCCTTCGCACGCACTGCTGCCTGCAATTCGCCGGTGATGACGCCGGGCTGCACAACTGCGACGCCGTCGGCGACATGGATTTCCTTGATGCGGTTCATGCGCGCGACGCTGAGCGCGATGCCGCCGTGCGAAGGCACGCAACCCCCGACGTAGCCGTAGCCTGCACCGCGTGGAGTCACGGGGATGCCGCGCTTGTTGGCGAAAGCGAGTGTCGCTTCGACGTGCGCGCGGGTCTTTGCGAGCACGACGACATCCGGCTTGCGCGATGCGAACCAGCGATCCGTTGCGTGCGTGGCGAGCGTCGCTGAGTCGTCGCGGACGATGCCGGGGCCGAGTAATTTGGTGAGCGAGCGGGCGAGTGTGTTCATACTATTCGCCGCCGAAAAGTTTGCGCACAGAATCGCCGACACGTTTGCCGACGCCGGGCTTTGGAGTGGGAGCTGGGGTTGCTGCGGGTGTGGAAACGATGACGGGTTTTGGCGGCTCTGCCTCGGCGGGTTTAGGCGCAGGCTTCGGTGTTTGCTTTGGCGCGGGCGTGGCCGTGACGACGGGACGCGGCGCGACAGTTTTCGGTTCGGGAGTTGGTGCGGGCGCAGCGGTGGCGGGTGCTTTTTCAAAACCCTCGTGGCTGAGCACGCCACCCTTCACGGCGTTGACGATGAGGACTCCGAGCTGGTTGCCCTGCGGATCGAGGCAGGTGAGCTGCCACACGATTCCGGCGCTCGTTTTGGAAAGTTCGTAGTTCACGGTGCCGAGGCGCACGGCGTTGGTGAGTGCGTATTGCCCGGCAATGCCGGCGGCCTGGTCGCTGTTTACTTTCACGGCGGTGTCGCCGATCACGTCGGTCGCTTTCAATGAGTCGGCGAATTGCGAGAGCGTGCGTGCGGTGACGAGCTTGCCGTCGGCGAAGACAAATTCGCGCAGCCCGCGCGGCTCGGCGGGATCATGCACGAGTAAATACCAACGCTGAGGCCACGGGTTGCCGTCGCGCGCTTCGATGCGGGCGAGACGTTTTGCAGCGTCCTTCGGGAGCTGACGCAGCGCGCCGAGCGCCGTGTTTTCATCGAGCGCTGGAGCGGGCGCAGGCTTGGGTGTTGGTTTCTGCGCCAGCGCTGAGCCGGCGAAAATGGATAGGATCAAAAGGATGCCACGAAGTTTCACATCGCGGATGCTAGCGGGCCGTTCCCGCATTTCCAACAATGGTTCACACCAGAAAAAACCTCGACGCCCCGCGCGGCGCTCGCGCACCGTCTGCGCATGATCATCAAGCCCAAGATTCGCGGTTTCATCTGCACCACATCGCACCCCGACGGCTGCGCGGCTCACGTGCGCCAGCAAATCGAATACGTTCGCAGCAAAGGCCCCATCGCCAGCGCGCCCAAGCGCGTGCTCGTGATTGGTTCCAGCACCGGCTACGGCCTCGCGAGCCGCATCGTTCCAGCGTTTGCGGGCGGTGCTGCCACGCTCGGCGTGTTCTTTGAAAAACCACCGGAGCCGGATCGCACGGGCACGGCGGGATGGTATAATTCGGTCGCCTTTGAGCGCGAGGCGCACGCCGCCGGGCTGTATGCGAAGAGCATCAAAGGCGACGCATTTTCCGACGCGGTGAAGGAGCAGGTCATCGCCACAATCAAGGCCGACCTCGGTCAGGTGGACGCCGTCATTTACTCCCTCGCCTCGCCCCGCCGCACGAATCCCCGCACGGGCGTCACGCACAAAAGCTGCATGAAACCCATCGGCGCAGCGTATTCCAACAAGACCGTGGACACCGATCGCGGCATCGTGAGCGAGGTGAACATCGAGCCAGCCAGCGATGCGGACATCGCGGACACAGTCGCGGTCATGGGCGGCGAAGATTGGGAGATGTGGATGGACGCATTGGAGGCTGCGGGCGTGCTCGCGCCGGGCGTCGTCACGGTCGCCTACAGCTACATCGGGCCGTCGCTCACATGGGCGATTTATCGCAACGGCACCATCGGTCGCGCGAAGGAACATCTCGAAGAAACCGCAGACCGCATTTCCGCAAAGCTCGCGGACAAGGAAGGCCGCGCATGGGTGAGCGTGAACAAAGCACTCGTCACGCAGGCTAGCAGTGCGATTCCCGTCGTGCCGCTCTACATTTCGCTACTCTATCGTGTGATGAAAGCAAAGGGCCTCCACGAAGGCTGCATCGAGCAAATCCAGCGGCTCTTCGCCACGCGCCTCGCCGGAAACCCGCAGCCCGACGAAGATGGCCGCATCCGCATAGACGATTGGGAAATGTGCGAGGACATCCAGGCCGAAGTTGCCGCGCTATGGGAGAAAGTGAGCACCGAAAATCTCGCCGACATCAGCGACATCGCCGGATACCGCGCGGAATTTTTGAAGCTCTTCGGTTTCGGATTGGAAGGCATCAACTACGAAGCCGAAGCCGAGCCGATGCAGGGGCTGCCGAGTGCAATGTAGTTCGTCTGTTTAAAGAATCACAACTCCACCCATGAAATTATCCGTCATCTTTCGATCCTTCGTCAAAATCTTCGCGGCCATGCTCGCGCTGACATCGGCAAGCGTTGCGGAGGACGCCAAGCCGGTTGTCGGCAAGGGGCCGCTAAAGATTTTCCTGCTCGCGGGGCAGTCGAACATGGAGGGGCACGCGACTTTGCCGACGATTGATTTTCTGGGTGAGGATCCGGATCCGGCGCGGGCGGCGCTGCTGAAAAAATTCAAGCCGGACGGCAAGACGCTCGTGACCCGCGATGACGTGTGGGTGGTGAGCGCGATTTGGGGTGCCGGATCTCCTTTCGATAAACTCCAGCCGGGGCTCGGTGCACGGAGCGATGCCTCGCAGCTCGGCGGCAAGATTGGGCCGGAATACGGATTTGGTTATTTCATGGGCGAGGCACTGGAGGAGCAAGTGCTGCTCATCAAAGTGGCTGCGGGCGGCACGAGTTTGTATCAATACTGGCGTCCGCCGAGCGCAGGCCCGCTTGCTGGTGCCAAGCCGGAGGATGTCGGCGGTATGTATCGGTCGCTGGTGCAGAACACACATGACACGGTGCGCGATTTAAAAAAACTCTTCCCCGCTTACGACGAAAAGGCCGGCTACGAAATCGCGGGGCTCGTGTGGTTCCAAGGCTACAACGACATGTTCGACGAAACGGGCCGCAAGGAATACGGCAAAAACCTCGTCATGCTGATCAAGGATCTGCGGAAGGAATTCAACGCACCGAACATGAAAGTGGCTGTCGGAGTGATGGGCGTGAACGGTCCGCTCAATGAGGGAACGATCAACCCTAAGCAGAAGGACGTGCGCGAGGGGCAACGCTTCGTGAACACCGTCCCAGAGTTCAAAGGCAACGTAAAGGCGTTCGAGAGTGCACCGTTGCTGCATCCGAAAGTAGTGGAACTGACTGCTGGCGAATGGCTGCGCATCCGCGACTTCAAAAAAGACCCACACACCCCCGAGGAAAAAGCGCTACTGCAACGCGCCACATCGAACATGGGTTTCCACTACAACGGCGAAGGCCGCTTCTTCATCCTGCTCGGAAAACAATTCGCCGACACGATGCTGGAACTGATGAAGTCGAAATGAGCCGCTTCGTAAAACGCCGGGCGGGATTTTTTCAGATGGTCTCTCGTATTTTGGCGATGGCGATGCTGGTAGCCGCAGTTTGTTCCGCTGATGCAGCGCAGTCTGCGGGTGTGCCGGATTTGACGAAGGTGCCCAAGGCGGCGGAAGGGAAGGGGGATTGGAATCTGGGACCGACAGGGATGCGGGGGTGGATGTTTGTGAAGGACAATTACACGGATGACGCGCGGCAGATTTTGGTGACGAAAATTGACGCTGGTTCGCCTGTGGACGGTGTGATGGAGGTCGGCGATGTGATCCTCGGCGTGGCGGGGAAACTTTTCAGCGAGGATGCGCGCCGGGTGTTTGGCCGGGCGATTGACGGCGCGGAAAAGGACGGCGCGCTGGCGTTGACGATCTCGCGCAAGGGCGAGCAGAAGGATGTGATGGTGAAGCTGAAGGTGCTGGGTGCTTACGCGGACACGGCTCCCTATGATTGCGCGAAGTCGCGGAAGATTTTGGAGGCGGGCTGCAGGCGCATCGTGGTGAACAAGGATTACGGGCGGTGTCTCGTCGGCTACCTCGCGCTGCTGGCGTCGGGCGATCCGCAGTATGCCGAGTTGCTGAAAGCGAAGGCGCATGAGGTGGCTCCGCAGAATCCGAAGTTCCCGATTGATAAATGGGTGCCCGGAAATCCCGGCGGCTGGATCACGGGCTACACGTGCGTCTTTCTCTCGGAATACTACCTCGCGACGGGCGACAAGTATGTGCTGCCGGCGATTCAGGAATACGCGCACTTCATCGCGCTGGGGCAAAGCCGCATCGGCACGTGGGGCTCAAACATGGCGTGGACGGATCTGAATGGCGGCGTGATTCACGGCAACATCCCCGGCTATGGCGCGCTGAATCAAGCGGGGCTCGTCTGCCACATGGGGCTGATCCTCGCGACGAAGTGCGGCATCGAGGACAAGGACGGTGAAATCGCGGCAGCGCTGAAACGTGCGAATGATTTTCTGAGTTACTACGTTGGAAAGGGCACGATTCCCTACGGCGATCACAACCCGACGCTGAATTGCCACGACGACAACGGGAAAAATTGTCAGGCAGCGATTGTGTTTGATCTGCAAGGGATGAAGCAAGGATCGCAGTTTTACACGAAGCTGATCACGGCGTCCTACGAAGACCGCGAGGAGGGGCACACGGGAAATCAATTCAGCCACCAATGGTCCGGGATGGGTGTGGCGCGCGGCGGGCCGAAAGCGGCGTCGGCTTTCCTCAAAGAGATGCGCTGGTATTACGACATGGCGCGCACTTGGAAGGGCGATTTCGTTTATCAGGGGCTCGGCGGCGGTGGCGGCGGCTATTGGGATTCTACGACCGGCTACATGCTCACTTACGCACTGCCGCTGCGGAAACTTTTCCTCACCGGCAAAGACGCGAAGTCGGAAACATGGCTGAGCGAAAAGGACGTGAAGGAGGCTATCGAAGCGGGGCGCAACATGGATTACGAAAAGCTGGATGTCCCCGCGCTGATGAAGGAACTGGGAAGCTGGTCGCTGGTCGTGCGCACGCGGGCTGCCGAGGCGATTGCGAAAAAGAAGGAGGACGTGACGCCCTCGCTGCTCCAACTGCTCGAAGGTAACGACGCGCAGGCGCGCATCGGCGCGTGTCAGGCGGTGAAAGAACTCAAGGCGCGCGGTGCGGCCGCCGTGCCCGTTTTGATCAAGCTGCTCGATCACGACGACATCTGGCTCCGCGTCTGCGCCGCCGAAGCGCTCGCGGGCATCGGCGAACCCGCACGCGCGGCCATACCCTCGATGCTCAAAGCCTGTGCGCGTCAGGACCCCAAGGACCCTCGCGGCTTCCAACGGCGCGGCCTCGCATTTTCGCTCTTCTACCCGCGTGGCGCACTTGGCGGCGATGGATTGCTGGCCCGATCCATCGAGGGCGTTGACCGCAGCCTGCTCTACCCCGCCATCCGCGGAGTCGCCACGACCGACGACGGACGCGCTCGCGGCTGCCTCCGCTCCGCCTACCAATTCCTCACGCTCGACGACGTGCGCGCACTCGCACCGGACATCGTGAAATCCATCGCCGAAAAAGCCCCGAGCGGAGAAATGTTCGCCGGCGGAGTCCGCCTCGCAGGCGTGAAATTGCTTACGAAATACCGCATCAAAGAAGGCATCCCGCTCGCCTTCACCGCGATGGACTGGCGCAACTGGGGATCCGGCGAGCGCATCGCCGTCTGCCTCGACGCGCTCAAGGAATACGGCGCCCATGCACTGCCCGTGCTCAAGGAAATCGAGCGCACCTGGACCGTGGACGAAGCCACCAGCCGCGGCCTCACTCCGCAAATCGCCAAGCTCCGCGAAATCATCACCGCCGCCGTAGTCGACAAAACCCCACCCGCATTGATCAGCCTGTATCCGACTGGCGAAGGAAAACGGTGAGGAGCTGATACAAGGAGCGGCGACATTCCTGTCGCCGTCCAAATTCGCGCGCAGCGCCTGACGTATTCCGCGTGCCGAATGGAAAGAGTCGCGCTTTGCACAGCGAGGTCGGCGACAGGAATGTCGCCGCTCCTTGCGGAAGCCTCCTACTTCTTCAGCACCTCTGCGCGGTGTCTCCATGGGGCTTCCTCTTTTGCGAGGCCGTTGGCTTTTGCGAAGTCGGCGAGAGCGGTGTAGCGCGCGGCGGGATCCAGACGGCAGGCCCACCAGAGTTTCAGATCGCACTCGGAGCAGAAGGGCATCGGAGCGCGGTCGCTTTCGGCGAGATTATTGGAGCCGTTCATGCCGCATTCGTGGAGCGTGCAGTGCTCGATGCCGAACATGTGGCCGGTTTCGTGCGTCGCCACTTGCAGCGTGCGGCGAAGCACCGTGGCGTAGTCCTTCTCCACATCGCCGTAGCGAGCGAGTGACCACACGCCGACGCGTTCTCCGAGCGATGCCTCGCCGAAGACGAAATTCCACGAGGGCTGCGGAAAAAGATCCGTCGCGGTGAGGCCGAGAACCGCCACGGCGTCCTTCGGGCGGCGCGGCAGCAGCACGCTTTCCAAAATGTAGGCGCTGAGGAATTGCTTCATGCCCCACTTGGGATGCGTGCGGCGTGCGCGGTCGGGAATCGCGGCGTCCGGCAGCGCATCGAGGACTTTCACCGGCACGCCGAAGTGGATGCGCAGGATTTCCGCCGTGTCTTTCACGAGCGGCTCTTGCGCTTTGGTGAAATCGCCGATGGGCTGGATGTAAAGTGTGGTGCGCTCGGCAGTCGGGCGGTTTGGGCGGGAGGCGAGGTATTGATCAAACGTCTGCCCGTCCTCGGGATGCTCCGCGAGCCAGTCGCCGGCGGCGGGCCGCGTTTTCTTTTGCATGAGCGGCTGGAGCCTCGCGGCGTCCGTGCGCAAAGTCTGGAGCGATGGCGCTTCCTGTGCGGCAGAGGCGGCGATGAAGAGGGCGACGACGAGCGGGGCGAGCCAGTGTTTCATGGCGGGAATTTAGCACGGCGTCCGGCGGGCACCCGTGGCTTTGTTGTTAGCAGGCGAAAAAAATGCGACTGGTGTGGAAAATATAGTTCGAGTTGGCGTGAACAGAGTTGGTTCGGTTGGGAAAGCCTCAGTTGGTATATTTTTGCGGATGTTTTCGCTTTCCCCGGCGGCGTGTGGGCCATACTCACGGGGCGTTCAATTTCAAACCAACCCACAGCCCGCACATACCATGGCCAAAGCCTCCGAAACCGACGAAACGAAAGAAAGCAAAGTGATCGCAGCACGTAACAAGAACCTCGATCTCGTCCTCCAGACGATTGCGAAGGATTTTGGCGAGGGGGCCATCATGCGCCTCGGGGATTCGCAGCAGATGGATGTGGAGGTGATCCCGACGGGCAACATTCTCATTGATCGTGCGCTGGGTGCGGGCGGGTTTCCGCGCGGGCGTGTGGTGGAGATTTTCGGGCCAGAGTCGTCGGGCAAGACGACGCTCACGCTCACGCTGATCGCGCAGGCGCAGAAGCGCGGCGGGCTGGCGGCGTTCATTGACGTGGAGCACGCGCTCGACCCGCAATACGCAAAGAAGCTGGGCGTGAATCTGGACGATTTGCTCGTGTCGCAGCCGAGCAGTGGTGAGGAGGCGTTGCGCATCGTGGAGACGCTGGTTCGCTCGAACGCGATTGACGTGATCGTGCTCGACTCGGTGGCGGCGCTCGTGACGAAGCAGGAACTCGAGGGCGAGATCGGCGACAGCACGGTGGGCGCGCAGGCGCGGCTGATGAGCGCAGCGTTGCGCAAGCTGACGGCGTTGATTTCGAAAGCGCGGACGGTGTGTGTTTTTACGAACCAAATCCGCGAGAAGATCGGCGTGATGTTTGGCAACCCGGAGACGACGCCCGGCGGCAAGGCGCTGAAATTTTACTCCAGCGTGCGTGTGGACATCCGCCGCATCGGTGCGATCAAATCGAGCGACGGCGTGGTGACGGGCAATCGCACAAAGGTGAAAATCGTGAAGAACAAAATTGCGCCGCCATTCTGCGAGTGCGAGTTCGACATCATGTATAACGAGGGCATTTCCTCGACCGGCGCGCTGCTCGACCTCGCGCTGGAAAAGGGCATCGTGGAAAAACGCGGTTCGTGGCTCAGCTACAAAGGCAATCAGCTCGCGCAGGGGCGTGACGCTGCGAAGGAATTGCTGAAGACGGACACGAAGCTCTACGAGGAGCTTTACGCCGTCGTGCAAGCCAGGCTGAACGAAGACGCGGCAGGGAAGAAGTAGCGGGCGCTAGCGGGTCACACCGAATTCAGCGCGGCGGTTTTTCGCCCATGCGGAATCGCCGCTTCCAGAGTCGGTTGGCATTTCCTCGCCGAAACTCACGGTCTGCAAACGCCCTGCACTCGCGCCAAGTGCGATCAATTCCTCACGCACAGTGAGCGCGCGGCGTTCGCCGAGGCCGCGATTGTATTCCGGCGTGCCGCGCTCATCCGTAAAGCCTGCGATGATGATCGTGCTCCCGCTCTTTGCAGCTTCCGCCACGCCGTGAAGTTTCGCTTTTTCACCCGCGCTCAGGCTCGTGCTGTCGAAACCGAAATACACTGGTGGAAATTTCGAGCGATCCACATTGGAGCCGAGGAAGGACACACCTTCCTGTCTCTCGGGCAGCGGAGTCCCGAGCGGAGTGCCGCTCACGTAGTCGCCATCGGCACCACCACCGCCGCCCGCGCCTTTGCGGGTGGTAGAGCAGGAGGAGAGTGCGAGTGCGGCGACAAGCGGGAGAAAATGGTGCGGTTTCATCGTAGGCACTGCTTGCCGCGAGGAGCAGCGTTCGTCGAGCGAAATGCTGGGCCATTTCGGTCAGAAAAAAAGAAAGTCCGTCAGGGAACCACGACAAAGAAGGGCAAGCTGCCGTTGCTGCCTTCCGGCCCTGGCGGGGTTCGCTAGCCTTCAGTCCGTGGCCCCTGACGGAGCGCGGACAGTGGCAGGCTCCGCGAATGATGCAAAATGAAAAGTCAGGAAGATTTAGTGGAAACCCCTTGCCAATTAAAAAGACCACGGCTTAAAAGGCGTTCACTTTGAAAGGGCGCATCTACCTACGCTGCCCCCAAACAACTACATATTTTAAAACCACCTCAAACAAACATGGCCCCGAAAATTTTTTCTATTCTCACGATTATCATCGCTGGAGTCGCCATTTACCTCGGCTTCGAAGGTGAAAAGCGCGTTCTCGAACTGCAAAGGGTCGGCCTGAAGACCCACGGCATCCTTGAGGATACCAAGAGGGAGCTAAAAAGGACGAAGGGTGAGTATGACAAGGTGGAGGCCCTTTTAACTAAGACCGAGGCCGAACTCGCCGAAACCAAAGCCAAGCTCCGTGATACGGAGGAGAAACTCGCCGCCACAGAAGCCAAGCTGGCAACTGTCACCGCAGAGCGTGATGCGCAGAAAGCCGCGCTTGAGGAAATGCAGGCAAAGATAGCTGAAGCACTCGGCATCCCCAAGGGCGAGAATCTAGATCCAGCGCAGGCGATTGCTGCGATCAAAGAGCAAATCGCTACCATGACGTCCAAGGTCAAGGAGCAGGAGGCCAAGATTGTTGATTTGGAGAAGATCAAAGCCGAGAATGAGACAGTCATTGCAGGACTTACCGCTGACAAGGTGCGTAACGAGGCGGATATCGAGAAAAAGAAGAAAGTCATTGCTAAACACGAGCAGGGCATCATGCAAAAAGGGATCAAAGGAAGAGTCATGGCGGTAAATCCCGGCTGGGGCTTCTGTGTCATCAGCACGGGTGACAAGCAAGGTGCAGCCAATGGTAGAGTCATGATTGTGGCGCGGGACGGCAAAGCCATCGGCAAGGTGAAGATCACCAACGTTGAAGCCACCCAGTCCATCGCCGACATTCAGGCTAATACTTTCGTCCGTGGTATGTTTGTTCAGCCTGGAGATGAAGTCATCTACACCGGCGATGATAAAGTGAAGTTTGAGGAAGAGAAGCCAGTCGCAGCTGTTACTGCTCCTGCCGCACAACTTCCTCTTCCTCAATAACCATGCGCGTTCTGGCGGCTTTCTCTCTATTTGGTTTGCTCGTCAGCCTCAGCGGCTGCGCAAGCACTGAGGAAAAGAATGATCCGGATCGTGTTACTTCGATCCCGTGGAATAAACCCGAGCGCTGGGAGGGCACAGGTCCCTTTGGCTCGATGATGCCCGGGGCAGGAAATTGATCCTACGGCTTTCCGCCGTATCCCGTATTGCACCTTGCGGCCCTGTCGGTGATAAAGCGCCGCCTTTCGCCGCGTAGCGCGTGGCTTTTTGGCGATGAAAAAACGCATCCACACAGTCGCCATTCTGGGCAGCGGGCCATCCGGCTCCGCGCTCGCCTGCCATCTCATTCAGCGCGGCTATTCCGTTACACTTTTTGACGACGGTGCGCGGCCCGACCTCCTCGTCGGCGAATCGCTCATCCCCTCTATTCTCCCGATGCTGGATCGCCTCGGCGTTCGAGAGCGAGTTGCGGAAGTCGGTCAGCACAAACCCGGTGCGACATTCGTCTTTGGGCCCGACAGCACGATCACCTTCAATTTCCAGTCTGTCTCCAAGTGCAAGCTCCCGACTTTCGCCTACAACGTCCCGCGTGCTGAGTTCGATTCGATCATCGAACAGCGTGCCATCGAACTCGGCGTCTCACGGGTCGCGCAGCGCGCGAAAGTCGAGCGCACCGGCGCAGACACACTTCATCTCTCCGCCGAATCCCTCGCCGCCGCGCCATCACTCGGTGGCAAGCAACCGGATTTGCTTGTGGACGCCACGGGCCGTGCA
>JBEIQV010000015.1:0-22743 GCA_040376335.1 Verrucomicrobiia bacterium
CCAAAGCAAAACCGCCGCTGAGGTTTCCCTCAGCGGCGGCTCACGCATCCTTAAGACAGGATGGATAGACTATTCGACGATCTTGGCCACGACGCCAGCGCCGACCGTGCGGCCGCCTTCGCGGATAGCAAAGCGCAGCTTTTCTTCCATGGCGATCGGGGTGATCAGTTCCACGTCCAGCTCAGCATTATCGCCAGGCATGATCATTTCCACGCCTTCGCGCAGACGGATGATCCCGGTCACGTCCGTGGTGCGGAAATAGAATTGCGGGCGGTAGTTCGAGAAGAACGGCGTGTGACGGCCACCCTCGTCCTTGGAGAGGACGTAGATCTCGGCTTTGAACTTCTTGTGCGGCTTCACCGAACCGGGCTTAGCCAGAACCTGACCGCGCTCGACGTCCGTCTTCTTGATGCCGCGGAGAAGAACGCCAACGTTCTCACCAGCGCGGGCTTCGTCGAGAAGCTTGCGGAACATTTCGATGTCGGTGACGATGGTCTTCTGCGTGTCGCGAAGGCCGATGATTTCGACTTCCTCAGTTTTCTTGAGGATGCCGCGTTCGACACGGCCGGTGACGACAGTGCCGCGACCTTCAATGTTGAACACGTCTTCGACGGGCATGAGGAAAGGCTGGTCAATCGGGCGCTCGGGAAGCGGGATGAATTCATCCACTGCTTTGAGCAGGTTGGTGATGCACTGTGCATCAGCGTGGTCGCCAGCGCCGCAAGCGAGGGCTTTCGAGGCCGAGCCTTTGACGATTGGCGTGGTATCGCCAGGGAATTCGTATTTGTTGAGCAAGTCGCGAATTTCCATCTCGACGAGTTCGAGCAGTTCCACGTCCTCGACGAGGTCAACCTTGTTCAGGAAAACGAAGATCGCAGGCACGCCGACCTGACGAGCAAGAAGGATATGCTCACGGGTCTGAGGCATTGGGCCGTCAGCAGCGGAGACGACGAGGATAGCTCCGTCCATCTGGGCTGCACCGGTGATCATGTTCTTCACGTAGTCAGCATGTCCGGGGCAATCAACGTGCGCGTAGTGGCGGTTGTCGCTGCTGTATTCGACGTGCGAGACAGCGATAGTAACGGTCTTCGTGTCGCCACGAACGGTGCCGCCTTTGGTGATGTCCGCGTAGCTGATAGGCTGCGCAAGTCCTTTGAGAGACTGAACGTGAACGATGGACGCTGTGAGTGTGGATTTGCCGTGATCAACGTGCCCGATGGTGCCGACGTTAACGTGGGGTTTATCGCGTTTGAATGCTTCCTTTGCCATGATGGATGAGTTGTGTGTGTGTTGTGTTTAGTTGAAATTGACGCTCTTTCGCGCGGCCATTCGCCGCTGCCGTCAGCATGGAGCCTCAGACCGGGTTTGAACCGGTGACCTCGTCCTTACCAAGGACGTGCTCTGCCAACTGAGCTACTGAGGCACTGTGCCAAAGAACGACCGGCTTGCGCCGGCGCTTCCCATCAAAAGAACGAAAACCCCTGCCCCATGCGGCGGCCATTGTGGTGCCGAATTGAGCAGGGAAATTTCGCGCTCTTTTTTGAAAAGCGGGCGCGCAAACTAGCAGTCGCTATCGGGGTGTCAAAACGAATTTCCGCTTTTTTGAAGTCATCGTTCATCTTCTCGAAGCGGCTATTTAACCGCGAATCAAGCACCCTGCTTCTTTTTTGCTGCCTCGATTTTTTCGCGCAGTTTATCAGGATTCTCGGGCTCTAGCTTGAGCGCACGCTGCCATTGGTTCAGCGCTTCGCGCAAATTACCGAGCTGCTCGTATGTGTCGCCGAGATGCTCCAGCACCGTGGCGTCCTCTTCCTTCATCTTGCTGAGCGCGTTCAGCAGTTCCCGCTTGGCCTCTTCAAATTTTCCAGTCTTGAAATAATACCAGCCGAGCGAGTCGAGATACGCGGCGTTGTCGCCATCGAGTTCGATGGCCTTTTTGATAAACGCGCCAGCCTCTTCAAGATTCAGACCACGCTCGACCCACATATAGCCAAGATCGTTATAGGCACCGGGAACATCGGGATAATTCTCGATGTTCTTTTTCAAAAGCTCGACCGCCTTGTCGAACTGCCCCGCGCGCTCCGCTGCGAAGGCCCACATTTCAAAAAGACTGGCGTTCAGTATGGACTCGTTGCGACCACGCGCTTCCTCCGCTGCTTTTTCAAACATCGCGAGCGCCTCCGCGTGGCGCTTCGCCGAACTCAGTGCGGATGCAAGCTGCGCTGTGATCTCGGTTCGATTGGGAAACTTTTTGCGCGCCTTGGTCAGCGTGGCTACTGCATCATCGAATTTTTTTGCGCGCATTTGCGCAAACGCGAGGCGGATGTGATTCGATGGAGTGCTCACGTCGAGCAAGAGGGACTGCTTGTATTGCTCCAACGCCTTATCCACCTGCCCCGCCTGCTCGTATAGCTCGGCAAGAAACTCATACAAATCACTCCGCATGGATGTAGCCGGGTCACGCGCCAGTTGTTCGAGCAAAGGCAGCGCCTCCGCCTTGCGATCATTGGCGAGCAGCGCACGAATGTGTTTTTCACGGAGATTTTCCGTCGCTTCGTCAGTCGGCGCTTGATTCAGCTTCACCGCCCGCGCGTAGAAATCGAGGGCCTCTTTGTTGTTACGCGCGAGCGCGAAAAAGTCGCCTGCCTGCGCGAGCACGCTTGCATTGTCCGGCTTCAATTCCACGGCCTTGCGAAAAACGGTTTCCATCTGGCGTAATTCCTCAGGCGAAGCGGTGCCGTCGTCCTTCAAAAAAACTTTCCTCAAAAACCCGCCGAACTGCAGCCAGTATTCCGCATTCTTCGCCGGGCTTTTGAGCGCCTTTTCCATGACATCCGCCGCTTTCTTTTTGTCACCCGCCCCGTCATGCAATTCATAAACAGCCGCCCACGACGGGAAATAATCCGGCGCAATCTCCGTGGCCTTCAACGCTGCGGCAATCGCGAGTTCGTGCTTGTTCAGATTTTTTTCGTAAATCTGCGAAAGATAGATGTGCGTTTTCGGCTCCTTCGGCGCAGCAGCGATGCTGTCCTTGAGAATACGGATGGCCTCACCCGGCTCGTTGCGTTTCGCGAGTTCAAAAGCAACCTTTACCGCCAAATCTGCGTTCGCAGGATCGAGCGAACTGGCACGCTTCCACGCTTCGAGCGCAATATCCGGTTCTCCCTTCGCACTCGCCACCTGCCCGCGCACAAACTCCGCCATCGCGTTTGCGCGATTTTCCGACTCGGACGTGAGTTGCAAATCCGCCTCCGCTTTCCGATATTCGGACGGCCAAGCATCCGCATACTTCGGCCCGGGAGAAATCGTCGCCTCGATCTTGTTCTCCGCAGGCAATGCGGGCTTTGGCGGCAGTGGCTTCGCTACAGCGGGCCCCTCGTATAAGTCGTCAGCAGCCGGAGGACGCTGCGTCTTGGCAACAGGAAGTTCCGCGGTTTTCGCGTCGGATTTTTTTGGTGCCGATTTTGGCACCGAAAGAAGAGATCCAGTCGCCGTGCAAAACACAGCGAACAGAAACGTGCTCCGCAGCCAGCGGAAATTTGCGGGCAAGCGAAACCTCTTCATGGCGCGACAACCTAGCGCCTAGCTCTTGTAGCGCAAACGCTTCTTGTGGCGGTTGAGTTTCATCCGCTTTTTACGTTTGTGCCGATTGATTTTCGATTTGCGGCGCTTCTTGATGGAGCCCATTCGTGTTGATTCAGTTTAAGAGGTTAATTTCGAGAGCGGCGGAGAAAAGCAGGCTCTCCCGCATCGGGCAATGACTTTCTCACGCTTTGTGCAAAGTAGCTATTTCGCTCCTCGACCAAAGAGAACAACGGGGATCGTGCGGAACAGGATTTTGATATCCAGCCAGATGGACCAGTTATCAATGTATTCGAGATCAAGAGCGACCCATCGCTCGAAGCTCGTGATATTGCTCCGTCCGGAGATTTGCCAAAGGCAGGTGATACCCGGTTTCATGCTAAGGCGACGGCGCTGAGCGGTGGTTTCAAATTTTTCAACCTCGTAGATGGGAAGCGGGCGCGGACCGACGAGAGACATGTCACCGCGCAGAACATTCCAAAGCTGAGGAAGTTCATCAAGTGATGTCTTGCGCAGATATTTTCCGATGCGGGTGATTCGCGGATCGCGATCGCTTTTGAAAGCTGGACCGCTGTTTTGATTCATACGAGCCAACTCGTCGCGCTGCATCTCGGCGTCCGTTACCATCGTGCGGACTTTTAAAATTTGGAATGAACGTCCATTTTTTCCACCTCGTGCCTGACGGAAAATTGCTGGTCCTGGGGATGTGATTTTGATGACCAGAGCAATCAACAAAAAGAGCCACGAGAGAAGAATGATGGAAACCAAGGCGATGCCGCGATCGATCAAGCTCTTGATAAACAGCGCCCAGGAAACACTAGGAGCTGCGCGAAATACGAGCATCGGCTTGTTGCCAAATGCATCGAAATCCGGCCGGGCTATTGCCGTGCGAAGAAAGTCTGCACTGAGCCACGCCTCGACGCCTTCAATTTCGCAGGCTGCGATGTGTTCTTGCAGGAGACCAAGCTGAGTGTGATCCCCCACAAAAATCACACGCCCAACCGTGTGTTTGTGAAGTGCGGCGATGAGATCGTTGGCGCTTTGCTTTTGGATATCAATCTCTTCCGTCACCTGGATCTCCATCACTTGGTCCGCAGTAAATGCGTGACGAAAACTATGCATATCCGCAACACTTCCAGCGAGGATGATAGGCTCACGAAGCGCTCCCGATTTTATCCGCCTGCGATAGCGAGAAATGGTGACACGCTCGCGAAGCAGGATCAGTATTGCAGCGAAGAGCGCGAACAGTGGCATGACCGCGCGGCTCTCCAGATTGAGTTTCAAAAAATACGAGGAGGCCGCAATGATGAGGCCGACAACGAGCGCACCGCGCCCTAGCTGCCCGAGCGACTTGGCGAACGTTTTACGAGTAGGATGTTCGTAGAATCCCTGCGCTTCGATGCAAATAGGGCCGAATGGAACTAGCACGAAAAGGAGCCACTGAAATTCGCGGAAGGGCGCGATGGTAGTTTCGAATATGTGCCAGTCAGCCCCCGCAAAACGCAGCGTGTGGGCACTCCAGAATGCGAAGGCGAGCAATAGCGCGTCCACGATTTGGAGGAATTGTAAATTGAGTTCCTGTCGGCGTCCGATCATTCTACTTGGGATGAAGTCACACAACATAGCCGCGCAAACCACGCCGAGAGCGAGAAAAATAGCGGGCCTTGCAATGAATCGCCCGAATGTGGTCGCGACAGTTCACACACCTGCGGGTCTGCGCATCGCATCAAAATTGGACAGCGACGATGTGGATGTTGTGGAATTCCGCCTCGATGCGTTGGCGGATCGCGTGGATGAAATTGAGCGCATACTCAGCGTGCTCAAAGTGCCCGCGCTTTTGACAGCGCGGCATCCTGCGGAGGGTGGAGTGAATCACCTTCCCCTCGTAACTCGCCGCTCTCTGCTGCTGCGCCTGTTGCCGCTTGCTTCTCTGGTGGATGTGGAACTGCGCTCCGTGAAGTCGTTGGCGGGAGTAATCTCTGTGGCAAAATCGCGTGGGGTGAGGGTGGTCGTTTCGGATCATCACTTTAAGAGGACACCATCACTTACGGATTTGTTGAAACGAGAGCGCGCGGCTTTTCATGCTGGGGCCGATATTTTCAAGCTCGCCACGAACACGACAAAGGTTCGCGATTTCACCACGCTACTCGATTTCATTTCGCAGAAGAATAAGCACCCACGCGCTGTGATGGGCATGGGTATTTTTGGAAAAGTCTCACGTCTCGCCATGGCCAAAGCTGGTTCAATCCTCAATTACGGCTATCTCGATCAGCCGAACGCACCAGGCCAATGGGAGGCGCGAGAACTCAAAAAGCTGATCTTACAGGCCTGATCAAAAGTCTATGCCGCCGCCGCTTCGTTGGATTTTGGCGGAGTAACTGGCTGAGTCTGACTCAGAACGCGCATCAACGCCGAATAAATCTCGGAAGGCCCGAGCCCCTTGCTCACATATCCATTCGCACCCGCCTTCCGCGCTGCTTGCATCGCATCCTCATCGTAACCTAGCCCAGTGAACATCACGATTGGCAAAGCTGGGAATTTTTCACGAATCATGGAAATCAAGCTGATGCCGTCAATTTTTGGCATCCCGATATCGAGAATGATGGCGTCGCACGCATTCAAATCCAGCCAGCTCAAAACCTTCGAGCTGTCTGTGAGCGAAGAGCAACCGTGCCCCTTACTACGCAGATAGGTACTCAGGAAGCGGTTCAGGAGGCGATTATCGTCAACAACGAGGAAGTTCATGTGTAATTGTATGGGCTGTTTCAAACCATGAATTAGCACTGCCCGTGCCAGCACCCTCGGAGCTTCTACGCTTCCCAGCTTCATATCAGCTGTAAAACAAAAGGCCGGGTAGCAAATGCTACCCGGCCCTTGTTGTAATCTTTACTCGTTAGAGCTTAGAAGCGGACGACGACGCCGCCGCCGAAGGACCACTGGTTCTCATCTCCATCGATAACGCTGGTCACAGCAGACGTGTTATCGCCGAGGTGGTAGTAAGTGGCGTTTGCTTTGAGAGCCCACTGTCCGAGGCACTCAGGCAGGAAATGGAGCGGGAGTTCCGCTGCCACGCCAGCCGAGACGAAACCAAAGGTATCATCTCCGGTGCCGGTGACTGGGCTGCCATAGAAACCATTGCTACCTAGACCGACGTTGATCGGAAGGCTGATAGTTGCAGGACCAGCTTGGAAGCTAGGAGCGATA
Organism: Verrucomicrobiia bacterium; assembly: GCA_040376335.1. GTDB lineage: Bacteria > Verrucomicrobiota > Verrucomicrobiia > Chthoniobacterales > Chthoniobacteraceae > SXWH01. Next base: position 6,787 of record JBEIQV010000015.1, read on the forward strand.
CCCACTTCATAGTAGATACCTTCTTCAGTGCCTGTGCCGGCTTTGCCTTGGAGCTCAAACATCACGGTGACGTGCGGGTGCAGGGCGAATGCGCCGAGCAAGTCGCTGTCATCATACGCGATATTGATGTTCGCATTGTAGTTGTCTGCGAACGTGTCGTTCGGGCTCAGGATGGCAATGAAGCTCGGCGTGATGCTGAGCTTGCCAAACTGGAGCGTGACACCAGCAGCATAGTCGAATTCATACCACGAAGAAGTGGTTGATGATCCAGCACCGCTCTTGTGTGAGTGAACGCTGCTCCAAGCGCTGAGGTTTACGGTCGCTTTGGTCAGCGCGCCGCTACCTTCATAGATCTTGAAATAAAGATCGGTGTAAGGCTGAGCGATGACGCCCTGATTTTCCTGCGGCACGCCGCGGGAGATGTAGTTCGACGTGAAGTCCACGCCGAGGTCACCGGTAATGCAGGATTCCTTGACGACTTCTTTGGTCGTCTTGCTGTCCGTGGCTTTAACGGGAGTTCCGGCGTAGGCGGAGCTGCCGATGAAGGCTGCTGCTGCGAAGGCCGATAACGTAGCGATTGTGCGTTTGGTCATGTTTTTTTGTGTTAGTTTGGTGGTGTCTTGGTGTTTTAGTTTTGTGCCTGTTACGGCGACGGCGGGGCTGATAGCAAAAATCAGAGCAGGCGTGCAACTGTTTTTTTAGCAGCAAATGTGAATAACTGTGAATAACTCCGCGCAATCATGTGGCGGCCAGCCCTCGGACGGTGAATAACTTTCGCTATTTTCCCGTGCAGTAATTACGTCTCCGTAGCATTTTCTCGCGTCGCTGATGACGTGGTGATGGCATATACTCCAGCCGCCCTCTGGCACGCACCAAGATCAAAATTGAAAATAGATGAACGCTTTATAGACCACCGGCTTGGCGAAGATCGCGACTGCGGCTCCTGCGCCAAGCAATGCGGCATAACAAGGTGCCGGTATGCGACGCCACCATTGGCCAAGTAAACCGCGCGCATTTACCCAGTGCATAAAGGTGAGCATGGCTAAAACGAGCATGATGACATTCCGGCAGACGCTCTTTGTCCCGTCCCCCATACAAAGCAGTGACTTCCAGACGCCGACTGTATTGGAAAAACTGCCGCTAAGGCGACGGGCGACGACTTTTGTGGGTTGTGCGACTAAATGCCAGTCCCCGGTGAGAGGGTCACGCTTCACAGTATCTCGGCCGGCCAAAAGTTTTTCACCTTGCTGGTCGTAAAACCCATCACCAAGCAGACGGATTGGTTTTAGTGGTGATTGATTCGTAATTTCGCCGAGAGTCGCCTTCTCATTTCCACGCGCGACCGCGCCCACATAAGTATCGCCTGCGCGGAAGGGCACCCAGGCGAGGAGCACCCAGAGGAACGTCAGTGGCACTGCGATCCATTTCCCCGCAGACACCATGCGCGCACCGGCCAGCCTCACCCATTCACGGTGAAAGATGAGCGCCATACCGTGCAGGCCGCCCCACAGCAAAAAGGCCCACGACGCACCGTGCCACAGCCCGCCCAGCAACATCGTCAGCATCAAATTCCGGTAGGTGAACAGTTTCGACCCGCGATTTCCACCCAGCGATATGTAGAGATAGTCGCGCAGCCACGAACTCAAACTCATGTGCCAACGCCTCCAGAAATCCGTGATGCTCGCCGCAAAATACGGAAACGCGAAGTTCACACACAACTCGTAGCCCAGCAGCCCCGCCACCCCCAGCGCCATGTCCGTGTAGCCGCTGAAATCACAATAAATCTGCCCCGCATAGCATAGCATCGCCACCCACGCACTGAACGCATTGTAGTCCTGCGGCGCGCAAAAATACGCATCCACAATCCCAGCCAGATTGTCGCTCACGCACGACTTCTTCACAAAACCGATGAAGAAGAGCACCAGACACCCGCGCACATCCACCCGCGACCACTCCGTCCGCTTCAACGTCTGCGGCAAAAAAGTCATCGCCCTCACAATCGGCCCCGCAACCACCTGCGGGAAAAACGCGATGAAAAACGCCAGATTCAAAAAACTCCGCTCCGCAGGCAACTGCTTGCGATACACCTCAATGGAATACGACAGACTCTGAAACGTGTAAAAACTGATCCCGTATGGCAGAAAAATCTTCAGCGGCTCCCACGTCGGCGAAAGCCCCAGCCACGCAAACACCGCCCTCACATTCTCATCGAAAAACCCGTAGTATTTGAAAAACCCAAGCACCCCCAGATTCACCACCAAGCTCCCCGTCACCCACAGCCTGCGCCCCCGCTCCGTCTTCGCCCCCTCGATCCCCAACCCCACAAAATAATCCATGAACGTGCTAAACCACAGCAACAGCGGAAACCACCACCCCTCATGCAACTGCCCCCACCGCCCAGCCGCAATATTTTGAACAAACGCCACCGGCTCCCCGATGAAAAAACACGTGTAAAACGCATGACTGCAAACCAACAGCCAGACCTTCCGCGCCGTATTCGACCGCAGCGCCCAATTCACCAAAAAGATCACCCCAAAAATCCACAAAAACCGAAACTCCACAAAAAGTATCGGCGACGCTGGCGGCAGGCTGGCGAGAGTTGCAGGCATTGGGAATCAGCGCTTCTCCGCATTCAGTAGCGGCAGCAATTCGCGCACGACCATCCGCGTGTAAATTTGCGCGCCAGCGTTGTTCATGTGGCTGATTTCCAAGCGATGCTCTGCCTTGAAAAGCTCCGGGTATTTTTCCGGATTGGTAAAATCCAGCAACGGCGGCAATCCCTCGGCTTGCGCGGGGCGGAAAATTTTGTCTCCCACAAACGGCGGTATCACCATCACCATCCGCCCGCCTGCGCGCTCGACGAGACGCTGCTTCACGCGCAACTCCTCCAAGCTCACCGGATCGCCATCGCTGCCTCTCCATGATCTGGCGCGCATCGCAGCAAGCTCCTTTTCGTAAACAGCGCCCTGCTCTGCATTCATCACTTCAGACACACTGAACGGCATCAGTCCGTCATTACGCTTTCCAAGTCCCGACTCCGTTTTATTCTTCGATGAAGCAGTCCCCATCCACTCCGTCAGTAATTCGTGTCCTCGTCCGATATTCGAGTTTCGCTCCATCCAATACCCGGCATGTTCTGAAAACTCCGGCCATCTCTGCTGGGCTTTTTCAAGCCGTTTTCTCCATGTCCGCTTTTTGTTATCCGTGAAAAACGCCGCGCGAAATGTCGTCCATGTCCGCACGCTGTCGTGCCAGTGCACTGCCCGCAAAGTATAGCGTTCATCAATGCCGTGGCGGAGATTCACCGGATTGCACTCCACCACCACGAGGCGCACCGGCTTCGTCCGACTCGCGAGGATTTTCTCCAGCACATAAGTATCCTCCGGCGGAAACATCGCATCCGCACCGACATTGAAAGACCGCACCCGATGCCCTGCCGCAGCCATCTCCGCGTCGAAAATCTCCGGCGCCAACTGATGATACGTCCGGCTCGATCCGACAAACAGCACATCGTATTCATCCCCATGCTGCGTAAGCCAGTCGAACTTCGATGTAAGCACTGGCACCCTCCGCTCCGGCAGCACCGCACCGATCCCCGCGCACGCGAGCACAAACGCCGCGATAAAGGCGGCGAAATTTCCCAGTAATGCGAGCGTCTTGGACAACACGGGCGTGGACAATAATTGCCGCGTCGAAAAAGACGAATGAAGAATCACCCAATTAGCCACAAAGCGGACTTGGTTGAAAATTATGCCCCGCACGGATTGCGTGCATGTGCGCAGCCGCTAATCTCCCCGCGATGCCGGAATTTCAACTCAAGTCCAAATACAGCCCGCGCGGCGACCAGGAGCAGGCGATTGCGAAGTTGTTGAAATCCCTCGGGGCGGGCAACAGGCATCAGACTTTGCTCGGCGTCACGGGTAGCGGGAAAACTTTCACCGCCGCCAATGTCATCCGCGAACTGGATCGGCCCACGCTCGTCATCTCGCACAACAAGACGCTCGCGGCGCAGCTTTACTCGGAGTTCCGCTCGTTTTTTCCCGACAACGCCGTCGAGTATTTCGTGAGCTATTTCGACTACTACCAGCCCGAGGCCTACATCCCGCGCAGCGACACCTATATTGAGAAAGATTCGTCCATCAACGACGAGATCGAGCGTCTGCGCCTGAGCACCGCAGGCTCGCTGCTTTCGCGGCGCGACGTTCTCGTGGTGGCGAGCGTCTCGTGTATCTACGGCTTGGCTTCGCCGGAGGATTTTCTCGCCATGCTGCTCACCCTCAAACGCGGTCAGACCATCGGGCGCGATGTCGTGCTAACGAAACTCGTCGAGATGCTCTACGAGCGAAACGACATGGATTTTTCGCGCGGGCGATTCCGTGCGCGCGGCGACGTCGTCGAGGTGCATCCCGCGAGCGAGGACGAGACCGCCGTGCGCATCGAGTTCTTCGGCGATGAAATCGAACGCATCACGCGTTTTGACCCGCTCACCGGGCACGCGCACGAAGAACTCACACACCTCACCATCTTTCCCGCGAAGCAATACGTGACGCCGCACGACCGACTGCGCGCCGCGCAAAACGGCATCCGCGAGGAAATGGAGGAGCGCGTCATCTGGTTTGAAAAACACGGCAAACTCCTCGAAGCGCAGCGCATCAAGCAACGCACGGAATACGACCTCGAGATGTTGCAGGAGATGGGATTTTGCACCGGGATCGAGAACTACTCGCGCCACCTCAGCGGACGCCCCGCTGGCTCGCGCCCCTACACGCTGCTCGATTTTTTTCCGAAGGACTTCCTGCTCGTCATTGACGAATCCCACGCGACCGTCCCGCAAATCGGCGGCATGTATGAAGGCGACCGCTCGCGCAAACAAACGCTCGTGGACTACGGCTTCCGCCTGCCGAGCGCGATGGACAACCGCCCGTTGAAATTCCCCGAGTTCATGGAAATCGCCGGGCAGACCATCTACGTCAGCGCCACGCCCAGCGAATTTGAAATCCGCAACTCCGTCGTCGGCAACACCGGCTACGTCGCCACCTCGCGCACACAGGCCGGAACCGCTGCGAACGATCCCGCATTCGCCGAGAAAGTGATGACCATCGTGCGCGCGAGTGGCAGCGCGATGCCGATTGAGAGCTTCGACGCACACACGCCGGGCAAGCCGCTCATCGTCGAGCAGATAATCCGCCCCACCGGTCTGCTCGATCCGAAAATCACCATGCGCCCGCTCAAGACGCAGATTGATGAAACGCTCGAACTTTGCCGCCAGCGCGTCGAGCGCGGCGAACGCGTGCTCATCACCACACTCACCAAGCGCACCGCCGAGGATCTCAGCGATTACCTGCGCGACGTCGGCCTGCGCGTGCGCTATTTGCACAGCGACATTGATACGATTGAGCGCGTGGAAATTCTCCGCGCACTGCGCGCAGGCGAGTTCGACATCCTCGTCGGCATCAATCTCCTCCGCGAAGGACTCGACCTCCCCGAAGTCTCCCTCGTCTGCATCCTCGACGCCGACAAAGAAGGCTACCTCCGCTCGCAAACGTCGCTCATCCAGACCGCAGGACGCGCCGCGCGCCACGTGAACGGCGAAGTTTTTCTCTTCGCCGACGAAGTCACGCGCTCCATGCAGGCGTTGCTCGACATCACCGAATACCGCCGCGCCCGCCAGCTCGCTTACAACGAAAAGCACGGCATCACGCCCAAGAGCGTCCAGCGTTCCGTGCAGGAAAGTCTGCACACCATCCTCCGCGCCCGCGACGTCGAATCCAGCGTCGTCAACGAAGCCGGCGGCGACTTCTCCCTCAGCGAAACCCTGCGCGAACTCGAAGCGGAAATGCTGAGCGCATCCAGCGCCCTCGAATACGAGAAAGCCGCCCTCCTCCGCGATCAAATCGCCGAGCTAAAAGCGGGCACCGGCCTCACGAAAATCGAGCCAAAACGCAAGCCCGTCACCTACGGAAAACCCAAGCGTGGAAGGCGGTAGTAGCCCGTCTGGCATAAAACCGGGCCTTTGGCCCTGCAAAACAGAACCCTCACATTCAAACCACCCATTTTCTCTGCTTACTGCGGCGGGTTATTGGTGCCGTCGGGGAAGATAATGTCGGTCTTCGGCAGGGCGGCACGCAGTTCGCGCAGCGCGGCGGCGGGGATTTTGTAGCAGCCGTCGAGGTATAACACTCGCAGACCTGTGAGGCCTTTGAGTCCGTCCACGTTTTGCAGCGCGGGGCAGCTGCTGAGGTAGAGCTTTTGCAGACCGGTGAGGCCCTTGAGTCCGTCCACGTTTTGTAGCGCGGTGCAGAAGTAAAGGCCGAGCGTTTGCAGACCGGCGAGGCCCTTGAGTCCGTCCACGTTTTGCAGCGCGGTGCAGCAGGGGAGGTGAAGTTCTTGCAGGGTGGTGAGTCCCTTGAGGCCGTCTACGTTTTGCAGCGCAGTGCAGCCGAAGAGTTGGAGATATTGCAGGCCGGTAAGACCCTTGAGAACGTCCACGTTTTGGTTCTTACATCCTTGAGCAACCAATTTCGTGGGGCGGAGTCTGTGAATCATTTCGCGGTAATGGCTAAGGTCGCGAACTTCTCTCATATTAAGCTCGCGGGGATGCTCGCCACTTGTCTCCTTCTTCAGCGCATTGTGCGAGTCCTGCCGGATGTGGCTGATGGCGTCATCGCACTTCCACTCAAACCCTGCTTCCTTCGCCTCGCTGACGGCGTTGTTGTAGTCTAATGCGCTCTCCGCCGCGAAACTCCGGACGCTTAAAAAACACATAAGCATCCAACACCAAGGATTCCGAAGGTAGCGACGGAGGGGCTTTGTGGGTAGAACGTCTTTCATCCTCTCCTTTTGCTCCGGCACGCGAAGGTTGGCAAGGCGCGAGGGCGGGGCCTCGCTATTCAGCGATTACTTTGCCGGTGTGGGGGTGAGGGTGCGCAGTTCGGGCTGGGTGGTGGCGCTTTCGATGGACTTGATGGCGTCTTCTACGGCGTTGACGCGGCGGTTGTTGAGTTCGCCTTTGGGGTATTCGCCACGGGCGCATTGTTCGTTGAGGGCGGTGATGATTTCCCGGAGCTGCGGGATGGCGTCGCGGGCGGCGGTGCCGTAGGCGACGATGCCTTTCATGATTTCGCCGGTGCGGCTTTCGCTGCCGTGGCCGCCCTGCGTTTTCGCGAAGATGATGCCGGCCTCGATGCCTTCCTTGAAGTGATACTTCGACAGTGCGCGGAAGCCTGCCATGCGGATTTCGTTGCCGAACATGGTGTCTGCGGGGCAGCGCACTTTCACGGCGGCGAGGATTTCGGGGCCGAGGGCGGTGACGTCTTCGAGCTTGAGTTGATTGGCAATGGTGTGGGTGAGGGTGGCGCGGGCCATGCCGTCGGCGTTTTGCGCGATGGCTTTGATGGCGGGGTAGAGCAGCTTCGTGTCAATGCCATCAATGGAGCCGCGCAACATTCCGCCAAAAAGCGCGGCGGCGAGTTGGCCGTGTGTGAGCTGGATGGGGTCTTCCCACGTGACGGGCAGCGATGGCTCGGCGGTGGTGACTAGTGCGCGGAGCATTTCGTTGATGACGGGCTTCGCTCTGTCGCCCATTTCTTTCAGCGCCTCCGCTGCTTTCACACGCAGCCAGCGATCGGGATGCGTGAGCGAGCGGACGAGCACGGGCAACGCCTCGATGTTTTTGATGTGGCCGAGTGTTTCGCAAGCACCCTGGCGTTTGTGGGCGTCCTTGCCCTCGGCCATCGCGATCAAAGCGGGCACCATCGTCTTTGCCTCGGGACGCGAGGCGAGTTCCTCGGCGGCGAGACTGCGCACGACGGGCGACCAATCGCCGAGAAGCTCGACCAGCTCGGCGGGCGTTTTCTTTTCACGCACATCGTAAAAGCCGCCGGACGCGACCGCTTCGGCGACGTCCTTTTTGGTGAGCCAGTTGTTGGTGTTAGCGTCCTTGCCGGTGATCCACAGTTTCTTGAGCGGCAGCGAATACGTGAGCACGTAGCACGCAGCTGGCGTGAGGCCGCTGTAGCTGCTTTTGCCGTAGTAGGTGTTGTCGTCGGTGCGACCGGGGCCGTATTGCTCGCCGCCGTCGTAGGTGAATGAGCCGTCGCTGCGCCGCACGAGATCCAAATGCCACGCGGCCTCGCGGAAGAAAGCCGCAGCCGCAGCGGGGCCGCCGGCATTTGCGCCCATCGCGCCCCACAGATAGCTGAAGCCCTGCCCCGTGTGTCCGTATTCGCGATTGTGGAAGGAAGCGGTGACCATCTTGGCGTAAAATTTCGTCTCCACGGGACGGTTCGTCGCAATGGCATACATCACGGCGGCCATCGCGTTCTTGCCGTTGTTGTCGTGACTCGCCCACGGCATGTGCTCGCCGTAGGGAATCGCGCCTTTGTCCACAAAGTAGGCGAAAAATTTCTGCGCGCGATCAATCGCCGGATCAATCTCCGGGTCCTGAATGCCGCAGCGTTTTCCGTGGACGATGGCCATGTTACCGATGAGCCCCGCCGCATTCACCGGGCCGTAGGGCGGGATGGAGCCGTGGAGTTTTCCATCGGGCGTGAGATGGGCAATGCCGTGGCCAAACGTGCCATACATACTCTGCCCCTTCGCGAGGAAAGTGGTGTATTGCTTGATGGCCGGGAGCACCGCCGTGTCGCGCGTGATTTGGTAATACTCGCAGAGGAACACATTCTTGTAGCCCCAGTCCCAAACGACCATGCCGTCTTTGAGTTCGATCTTCATCGCGCCCTCGGCGATCTTCATCGCGAGTTCCTTCGCCTTCGGCAGATAGTCGGGATTTCCCGTCGCCAGCAGCGCGAGGCCGTTCACCGCACCGCTCCAACTCGCATCGAGCTTCTCTTTTTCCAGCGCCTTGCACGCATCGGCGAAAATCAATTTCGACTTCGGGCAATCATACGGAGCCGTCGCGCTGTAAGCGCCCATCACGCGCAGCTTGAGTTGCACTTCCTCCGTCTTGCCGTCGCGCCAGCGGGTGATTTTCAAAATACCCGTCTTCTCCGCTTCGGTAATCGCGCGCCCGAAGGACTGCCGCGCATCGTCGTCGAACGGCTTCCCGCCCACGCCGAGAATCACATCATCCACCTGCATCACGCCGTCCGCAGGCGAATCCTTCCCCACGTGCGTCACCAAAATCTGCCGGCTCGCCGTCGTCGTCCTCCCCTGCTGGCTCTCGCGGAAATTTGCAGCCCGCGTGTAAACCCAACCGCGCATCCCCGACGGCCCCAGATTGTAAGTCCCCGCGCGATCCGTCCATTTCTCCTTCGTCAAATCCGGCGGAGTCTTCGGCGGCTCGGCACCGATAGAGTTCGCAGCGAGAGTGAAAGTGCAGACCGCAGCGACAATGACGCAACGGCAGAGAAGGTGGGACGATTTCATGAAATGTCAGAATGGAGCGACCCGCATTGACTTGCGATATTTAGTTTCCGCTTTTTGGTTTCACCCCTCTTGCAGATACGGCACGAGCGGCTGCGTGAAAGGCGTCAGAAACTCCTCGTAATTCCGCCAAATTTCCAGCGACCGGTCGTAAACGAGCTTCGATGCCTGCTAGTTCCTCTCCACCCACAACAAGCTTCATTGCCATGATATTTCCGTGGAGCCGCGCGATTAAATCAGTGCTTTTCTAAGACGGAGAGACACGCGGGATTGTTGTCGCTGACTATGAAACTCTCTCTCCGCATTTCGCCCGTTGTTTTAACCCTCTCGCTGCTGGCTCCGCTGGCGCAAGCGGATGTCTCGCTTTCACCCATCATCGGCTCGCACATGGTGCTCCAGCGCGATATGGCTTGCCCGATTTGGGGCTGGGCCGAGGCTGGTGAGGAGGTTTCCGTGGAGTTTGCCGGGCAAAAGGTGAAGGGCAAGACGGGAGCGGACGGCAAGTGGATGGTGAAACTCGCGCCGATGAAGGCGACCACTGAGGGCGCAAATATGACCATTACCGGAAAGAACACCATCGCCCTCGAAGACGTGGTGGTCGGCGAAGTGTGGCTGTGCTCGGGGCAGTCGAACATGGAGTGGACTGTGAGTGCATCGGGAAATCCTCAGCAGGAAATCGCTGCGTCAACGGACGGGATGATCCGGCATTTGAAAGTCAATAATCCCGGATCGGGAACGCCCATGGACAAAGTGCAGTCGGGCGGCTGGCAGAACGCATCGCCGCAGACAGCGGGCAATTTCACCGCCGTGGGGCTTTATTTTGCACGTGAGCTGCGCAAGGAATTGGGTGTGCCTGTGGGTTTGCTCGGTGCAAACTGGGGCGGCACGCGCATCGAGCCGTGGACGCCGCCGGTGGGTTTCCAGGAAGTCCCCGCGCTGAAAAATATCGCGGACAAACTCGATGAATTTCCGAAGGGCAAAAACGGCGGACGGGTGGACATCCAGTCACCGCTCGCGCTCTACAATGGCCGCATCGCGCCGCTCGTGCCCTATGCAATCCGTGGCGCGCTGTGGTATCAGGGCGAATCCAACAATGGCGAAGGAATGCTCTACGCTGAGAAGATGAAGGCGCTCATCGTCGGCTGGCGCAAAGTGTGGCAGATGCCGAATATGCCTTTCTATTTCGTCGAACTCGCGCCGCACAACTACGGCGGCAGCGGCGATGCGCTCGCGATGATTTGGGAAGCGCAGGCGGCGGCTGCAATGAACATTCCACACACCGGAATGAGCGGCACGACGGACATCGGCAACGTGAAAGACATCCACCCGAAAAATAAGCAGGAAGTCGGACGGCGTCTGGCGCTGATTGCATTGGCAAAAACCTACGCGAAACCGGGCATCGTATTCAGCGGCCCGGTAAAAAAGGATGTTAAATTCAATGGTGCAAAAGCCGTCGTCACTTACGATCACGCCGCCGGGCTGAAGACACGGGACGGCCAGCCGCCCACGCACTTCATGCTCGCGGGTGAGGACAAAAATTTCTTCGCCGCGAAGGCGGAAATCGTCGGCAGCACCGTCGTCGTCACCGCCGAGGGAGTGACCAAACCCGTCGCCCTGCGCTTCGGCTTCAATCAAATGGCGGAACCCAACCTTTCGAACGGCGCAGGTCTTCCCGCCCGCCCGTTCCGCACGGACGACTACCCCGCACGGTAACACTCCGCGTTTGACCAAGGCGGCATCCATGCGGCTTCATCGTCGCATGGAGAAAATCACCATCCGCGTTCCTGCGACCACGGCCAACCTCGGCCCCGGCTACGACTGCCTCGGCATCGCGCTCGACATCGCCAACCGCGTCACCATCGCCCACGGCGGCGGGGAGGAATTGCCACCCATCGTGGCCGACGCCGGACGCGCATTTTTCGCTGCCGCGAAAATCGAACCGCTCGCATATCGCTGGAGCATCGAGGGTGAAGTGCCCCGCTCACGCGGCATGGGCAGCAGCGTCACCGTGCGCCTCGGCGTGCTCCACGGCCTCAACGAACTCGCCGGAAAACCGCTCGACCCCACGCAACTCTTCGAACTCTGCGCGCAACTCGAAGGCCACCCCGACAACGCCGCGCCCGCAGCATTCGGAGGATTCACCGTCGCACGCGCCGGCTCGGAAACACTGCGTTGCGAAGTCGCGCCCGAGCTGCGCTTCATCCTGCTCATCCCCGATTTTGAAGTCTCCACGCCCGAAGCCCGCCGCATCCTGCCGGACACCATGCCGCGCCGCGATGCCGTGCTCAGCGCCACCAACGCCTGCCGCATCACCGCCGCGTTTCTTCAAAAACGCTACGATCTCCTGCGCGGCGCATTCACCGACGGACTCCACCAACCCTACCGCGAACCACTCGTCCCTTTTCTCAGCGCAGCCATCGCCGCTGGCGAAAAAGCGGGCGCGCTCGGCGGATTCCTCAGCGGCAGCGGCTCCACGATCTGCTGCCTCACATTGGAAAACGAACACGACGTCGCCAACGCCATGCTCGAAACCGCGCCACCCGGAACGCATCTCGTCACCACATCCGCTGACAATGCAGGCACGTGCGTGCTTGCGGATGCGTGACTGGTGACTAGTGAATGGTGATTAGTCGCAAGCGCGCTTGCACCACCAGTCACTATTCACCATTCACTAGTCACCAAAATGGCCCTGCGCGACACACTCGACCGCTTTGAGCAGTTCGCCACCGACGTCATCCTCGAACGCCGGTTCGGCAAACGCGCCATGCTGCTTCGATGGTTCCTTTACGCGCTGTCGTGGATTTTTCGTGGAGTCGTGCAACTGCGACTGTGGCTCTACCGCAAGCGCATCCGCAAAGCGCGACAGCTCGGCGTCATGGTCGTCAGCGTGGGAAATCTCACCGTCGGCGGCACTGGAAAAACGCCAGTCGTCGAGCGGCTAGCGCGCGAACTCCAGGACGGCGGACGCAAAGTCGCCATCCTCAGCCGCGGCTACAAAAACAAAAAACTCCCCCTGCTCCGCCGTCTCCGCCGCCGCTGGTTCGGGAAATTCAAACCGCGCGTCGTCCATGACGGGCAGAAAATTCTCCTCGATTCCGCGTGGGCAGGCGACGAGCCCTTCATGCTCGCCCGCTCGCTCGGAGACGTGCTCGTGCTCGTGGACCGCGACCGCGCACGCACCGGACGCCACGCCATCCGCGAATTCAACGCCGACCTCCTCATCCTCGACGACGGCATGCAGTATCAGGACATCGAGCACCGCCTCGACATCTGCCTCATCGACAGCCAGGCCCCCTTCGGAAACGAATACCTCCTCCCACGCGGCACCCTCCGCGAACCGCCCTCGAATCTCTGCCGCGCCAGCTACATCCTCATCACCAAAGCCGTGCCGGGAAAAAGCGCCGCCCTCGTCCAGCGCATCCGCCACTACAACCGCACCGCCGAAATCATCGAGTGCTCCCATAAACCCCAATACCTCCAAAACCTCTACGACCCCGATGACCGCAAGCCCCTCGATTTCCTCATCGGTAAATACATCGGCGCACTCAGCGGCATCGCCCGCCCCGAGAGCTTCGAGGACTTGCTGAAATCGCTCGGCTCCGAACTCCTCATCACCTCCCGCTTTGCCGACCACCATCGCTTCAACGACGACGAACTTCGCGAATTCATCGCCCGCGCCATCCGCCGCGACCTCGACTGCATCGTCACCACGCAAAAAGACGCCGTCCGTTTCCCCACGAAAATCACCGGCGTCGAAAAACTCGAAGTCCCCATCTACTACCTCCGCGTCGAAATCGAAATCATCAGCGGTCACGAAAGCTGGCAGCGAATGATCACCCGCCTCACTGAACGCAAAGAAGTCCGAGCACCCGAGCGCGTGTTTGCGTAGGAATGGCGCGCTCATTCGCTGTGCGTCCACAAGCTCATCAAGAGGCTTCGCTCGAAATGATTGGAATGTGCGCAGCGAAATGACAAAGGAAGAGGATGCGAAAAATCCTACCTTCACTTTTCTTCATCGCGTCTCTAGTGGCTGGCAGTTCAGGCGTCTTGGCTGACTCCCCTGCCCCGGTGCGCGGTCTTTTGGAAGTCAGTCATGAAAATGTGAAGTTTGTCGGCGGTTTCTGGGGGCCGCGCGTGAAGATTGCCAATGAGGTGACCATCCCGCACGCGCTGGATGAACTGGAGAAGGACGGGCACGTGACGAATTTCGACAAGGCGGCGGGAAAGTTCGATGGGCCGTTGAAAGGACACAAGGCGTTTGATTCCGATCTGCACAAGGTGCTCGAAGGCGCGTTCCTTTCGCTGAAGCATTTCACCGAGGGGCCGCTGCGCGAGCGGGCGGAGGCCATCCTCGCCCGCGTGGTCGCGGCGCAAAAGCCGGATGGTTTCCTCATCTCCTATTTCATCGTGAAGGACTTTGAAAAGCGGTGGGAGAATCTGCGCATCGAGCATCAGCTCTACAACGCAGGGCATTTCTTTGAGGCGGCGGTGGCGCACCAACGTCTCGTCGGAGACGGGAGCAGCGCGCTCGCCGCCGCGAAGCGTTTCGCCGATAATGTGGACGCCACTTTCGGCGAAAAGAAACGCTACGACGTGGACGGACACGAGGAGGTGGAACTTGCGCTCATCAAGCTCTACCGCGCCACGGGCGAGCGCCGCTATCTCGAACTCGCGCGCTTTTTCCTCGATGAGCGCGGCTACGCCCACGGCACGGAGCGGAAGCCTTTCGATCCAAAGAACGTCCCGCCGGAGCCGCCGATTGATCTTACGATGGGCGACAAGGAAATCCACCGCGCAAAATTCCACGCCATCCTGCGGGTTCGCAATGGCCGGATGCAGGATCACAAACCGATCATCGAGCAGATGGAGGCCATCGGCCACGCCGTCCGAGCAGGATACCTCTACTCCGCGATGGCGGACATGGTGCGCTTCAGCGAAGCACCCGGCTACGAAAAGGCGCTCGATAGCATTTGGCAGGACGTCGTCGGACGGAAAATGTATCTCACCGGAAACATCGGCACCGACCAGAATCACGACGAGGGATTCGGCGACCCGTATCTGCTGCCCAACGAAAGCGCCTATTGCGAAACCTGCGCCGCCATCGCGCACGTCCTATGGCAGCACCGAATGAACCTGCTCAAAGCCGACGCCAAATACGCCGACGTAATGGAACTCGCCCTCTACAACGGCGTCCTCTCCGGCGTGTCGCTGGACGGCAAATTGTTCTGTTACCAAAATCCCCTCAGCAGCGCAGAGGGCAACAAGCGCAAAAACTGGATCGGCCTCTCCTGCTGCCCGACGAACATCGCCCGCATCATCCCGCAAGTCGGCGGCTTCATGTATGCGACAGGAAAGGACGAGATTTTCGCGAATATCTACGCTGCAAGTGAGACCAAACTCCAACTCAACGGCGGCACACCCATCAAGCTGACTCAAGAAACGGAATACCCGTGGGAGGGCCGCGTGAAATTGACTGTCGCCACGGAAAAGCCAGCCGAGTTTTCCCTCAACCTCCGCATCCCCGGTTGGGCGCAAGGGCGCCCGGTGCCGAGCGACCTTTATACTTTCGTCAACGCCAAGCCCACGCCCATCGAGTTAAAAGTGAACGGCAAGAGCCTCGACGCCACGCCCGGCAAAGACGGCTACGTCCACATCAAGCGTGAGTGGAAAGCTGGCGACGTCATAGAGCTAAATCTCCCCATGCCCGTCCAGCACGTCCGCGCCCACGAAAAAGTCGCCGAAAACAAAGGGAAGGTCGCCATCATGCGCGGTCCCATCGTCTATTGCGTGGAGGCAATCGAGCAGGATATCCCCACGTCTCTCAATTTTTACTTCGAGACCGCCAGCGGAGATGCCCGCCCACACAAGCCCGATTTCCTCGGCGGCGTAACCGTCATCGGAAACAGTGCCCGCGTCACCAATGTATTCGGCGTCGTGAATGCCCTTGTTCAAGCCATCCCATCCTACGCATGGGGCAACCGTGGCAAAAGCCCGATGGCCGTCTGGTTGAATGAATTCACAGCCCAAGCCAAGGAAGCCGAACCGAAGAAATAGACCGTGCTTTACCCGGCGAGCGCGGCTTTCCAGCGGGCGAGTTGGGCGGCTACGTTTTGCGGTGAGGGTGCACCGGTGGCTTTGCGGGCGGACATTGCTTTCGCGAGGTCGAAGCATTCGAAGACATCGGCGGCGAACGCGGGTGAAAGTTGCTGGTAGTCGGCGAGCGTGAGCGCGGGGAGTGCGCAGGCACGCTGAGCGCAGAGGGCGACGGCTTTGCCGATCACTTCGTGCGCTTTACGGAATGGTACGCCGTGATTCACCAAGTAGTCGGCGAGGTCGGTTGCGAGCAGCATGGGATCGGCGACGGCGGCGGCGCAGGCGGGGCGGTTGACTTTGATGCCGCTCATCATGCCGGTGAAAACGGCGAGGGAGTTTTCACCGTGTCCACGCTGTCGAAGACGGGCTCCTTGTCCTCCTGCATGTCGCGATTGTAGGTCATCGGGAGGCCTTTGAGCGTGGTGAGGAGCGAGACGAGATTACCAAAGACGCGTCCGGTTTTTCCACGCGTGAGTTCCG
>JBEIQV010000346.1:0-3163 GCA_040376335.1 Verrucomicrobiia bacterium
CATGATGGCGCGCGCCCGCTGGTGACGCCAAAGTTGATCAGCGACTGCATCGAACTCGCAATTAAACACGGTTCCGCCTGTTGTGCTGCGCCGGTGCCGGACACGGTGAAGCGCGCTTCCTACGAGCAAATGGTGACGGAGAGCGTGGAGCGCGAAAACCTGTGGGCGATGCAAACGCCGCAAGTTTTCAGCAGCGCGCTCATCCTACAGGCCTACGCCGCACTCATGGCGCGCAACGAACTCGTTACCGACGAAGTGAGCGCGGTGCAGAAACTCGGTAAGCGCGTCGCACTGCTTCGCAACGACGACTACAATTTCAAAATCACATTTCCCCGCGACCTGCCGCTCGCCGAGCAGGTGCTCGACATTCGCGCAGGAAAAGACAGACCCGTGATTTAGCGCGCGAGCTTTTCTGCAGCCTCACGTATCCACCCGGAATCCGGCATCGCGTAGGGGCGGAAGGTTTCCAGCGTTCCTTCCTGTTCGTTGTAGTAGAGCGCGCGGTGCAGTCCGAGCGTGCTGGCCTTCGGTGAATCAATGAGGCTTGCCGAGTCATTTGCGCCCATCTGAAACACGACGCGCATTTCAAATTCCGTCAGCGCCTTTCGTGACATCGCTCGGTTCACATTATTGTAGGTGTCCACTGTTGCGATGATGTGGATTCCGTGCGTGCTGCCTTCTGTGATGATGTCTATGAACTGGCTGCCTGGGTTTGCCTCGCCGTCTCCGGAGGAAAACGAAAAGTCGTCTTCGTGGCGGAGTTTTTTGAATTTATGCAGACCGTGGATGAAAAAGAACACGCTCGGCGCAGACTCGTTTTGTTCCCCGGAGGCGCGTGCCTTCTGCGCCGCAGCGATTTCACTCATCACCTCAGCGATGTCGTTCCCTCGCGCGATTTTGACTTCATGCGGAATCACGGCTGCGATTTGTCCGATGAACTCTTCATCCGGTGAGCCGGGATTTGCGCCGTGTAGCAGAACGAATTTCGCCGTGCCGACAGGATGCTGCGCCGCGAGGGCGAGCATCGAGACGCCGATGATGGAAAGAGCTGCCTCCTCGCGTTGGCCGACGATGAGCAGGTGATTTCCGCTTTGGCGGCGGAAGACAACTTCGGTCGGACCTTTAATCGAATTTGGCGCACCGAGCCAGCAGCGCGAGGCGTGCGGTGTCTTTGTGGGTGCTGTGTCGAGAACGGCGCTGAGGAGATCGTTTTCGCGAAGATCGGCAGGCGCATTGCCCTCGAAGACGATGGGGCTAGGGTGCTTGTCGTGGTGTTTTGCGGCGAGCGCGCTAACTTTGTCGAGCCACTCATCGCGCTCGTCGTCTGGAAGCCAGACGACTTGAAACGGGCTATTACCTTCAAGCGCGCCACCAGCGTCGTTGTAAATGCCTTCGCCGGGACGCGAGAGCAGACGCGGCGCAGAGTTGCTGTCGTCCATGATGAGGTAGGCGTCGGCCTCGTTGCATTGCAGTGCGACGCGGATGACCATCTGCCCGAGTGTTGCGCGAGCGAGCGAGTAAGCGCCTCCAAGACTCTGCGAACCGAGCAGCACGTGAATGCCAAACGCACGACCTTGACGCACGATTCGGTCGAACAACAGCGAAGCAGTCTGCGCGATGGTGTCGTCATCCACGAAAAACTCCTGAAATTCATCAATGAGCAGCAGTGAACGCGGCATTGGTTCTGTGCATCCCGCCCTTTTGTAGCCAGCGATGTCCTGCACTCCCATTTTGCGGAAGATGTCGCCGCGCCGCTTGAGTTCCTCATCCACACGTTGAAGCACGCTCAAAGCAAACTCGCGGTCGCTTTCGATGGCGACCACGCGCGCGTGCGGCAGTCGTTTTGATGCGTAGCATTTGAACTCCACGCCCTTTTTGAAATCGATCAGATAAAACTCGACCTGATCCGGAGAACACGCGAGCGCGAGATTGGTGATGATGACGTGGAAGAGTGTAGATTTGCCGGAGCCAGTCTTGCCCGCGAAGAGCGCGTGCTGGCGCGTGCCTTTGCCGATGGCGAGCATTTGCATTTTCGTAGCGCCGGTGCGCCCGATTGCGACACGAAGTTCCTGCGTGGTGTCCCCCGTCCACATCTCCGCGGGCGGTGGTGCAATTTGCGCGAAGGGCACCTCGACGCGGTTGGAATCAATGCTGTTCTTCCCGATTTTGTGGACGAGAGCTGCGGCGAGATCCGGATGGGGTGGGGGATCGAAAACAAGGTTCGCACCGAGCTGCGCCTGCTCGCGGGAGAGCATGAGGCCGCCGTCTTCAGCACGGATGCAGACGCTATTCTTGCGGAGTTCATCAACGGCAAAGCCATCGGGCAGCGGCTGGCGTTGGTCCCAGTGAATGAGTGTGAAGACGCCGCAGCGCGCACCGCTCGTGGCGATGCTTTGTAGGCGCTTTGCCGTGGTTTCGCTGAAGCCTGCGGGAAAATCCGATACGACGAGAAAGTGATACTTTTCCGCTACGCTCCCAGCCTGCTCGTTGTATTGAGTGATCGTTTCGTATTCGTTGCGCAGATACATCTGGATGACCTTCTCGATGTGCTCGCTCAATTCCGCGAGTCGCTCTTCGATTTGATCGCGCTGTGTCCAGATGCGGCGGTTAATGAGACTCTCCTCATAGTCAGAAAGATGCATCAGTCCTGCAAAGCCTTGTCCAAGTCCGACCGGATCAATGATGGTGAAACTCAGTTTGCCCGGCGGAGTCGTCGAGAGCAGGCGGAGGATGATGTTGTTTAGCGTGCTGAGGACGGTGGCGTTGATGGAATCGTTTGTTTCAAAAAGCAGTGAGCCTTGTTCTGGGAACGCGAGTGTGAGCGGGACGGAAATCTGTGGGCCGCCGGGCATCGCGAGTTGCTTCGGCATAGCTGTGGTGAGATCGAGATCGAGGTGTGCGAACTTTGCAGCGGGCGTGAAATGTTTTGGTGGTTGCCACCTTTCCACGAGCGTAGAATCCCAAGCTGGGAAGCTTGAGGAAGTCGCGATGTTCATCGCTTGAATGGCCTCGTGTATCGGTGAAATTGAGCGCTTCCATTCAGCACTCAGTGCCTCAGTGCGTGATTTCTCTTCATCGTCGAGCGCCTTAGTCTCAGCAGTGTGAGTCGCTGTCAGTTGCGATTTGGATGCTTCAGCTTCGCGGTTGATGTGGTCCAAGCGCG
>JBEIQV010000217.1:0-5818 GCA_040376335.1 Verrucomicrobiia bacterium
AGTGGTTGCCGCCGATGGAAAAGGCATCGCCGTCGCCGCCGAAGACAAACACATGCAAGTCGGGACGTGAGAGCGAGACGCCGCTCGCGAATGCGAGTGCGCGACCATGGATGAAATGTGCGCCGTGTGCCTGCACGAAATACGGGAAGCGTGACGAGCAGCCGATGCCCGCGACGGTGCATATGTTTTCGTGCAGCATCCTCCGCTTCTCGATCAGTTTGTAGTAGAGCGCGAGGACGCTGAAGTCGCCGCAACCGGGGCACCACGTCGGATGGTCGGCGGCGGTTTCCTTTTTGGTGAGCGGTTTGCGGTCGGCGTCGGCGAGCGGCGCGGGAACGGGAAGCGTCGCGGCGACGCCGGTGCGTGTGAGATTTTCGTTGGGAATGGCGATGGTGCTCATGGAAAAAAGTTACTTCGTGAGTGAGAGGGCGCGTGTGAGGATTTCTTTCACCTTCCACGGCAGGCCGTCGGTCTTGGTGACGCTCTTGATGCGCGGATCGCAGTAGCGCGAGCGGAGTATCGAAGCGAGTTGTCCGTGACCGTAGAGGCCCTCGTCGTTGATTTCGCACACGACGACGTGGGTGAATCCGCTGAAGAGGTTTTCGAGATTCTCCGGCAGGGGGTTGATGTATTTGATGTGCAGACCGGAGACCGCCTCGCCCTGCGAGCGTCCGAGTTTCACGGCTTCCTCGATGGGGCCTTTGCTGGAGCCCCAGCCGACGAGCAGCACGTGACCTTCGGTAGCGCCGTAGATTTTTGGAACCGGAATTTCGCTCGCGAGCTTGCGCAGCTTGGTGCGGCGCTTGGCGTTCATCTGTGAGTGCATTTTGCCGGAGCCGGTGGGGTGGCCTAGTTCGTCGTGTTCGAGGCCGGTGGCGACGGGATACTTGCCGCTCGCGATGCGTGTGCCGGGCGCGACGTGGCGCGTGATGCCGTCCGGCGCGGAAAGGTCATACGGCTTGTGGTCGGCGACGGGCGTGAAGTCCGGTGAGATGTCCTGACAGACATTTTGCAAGTCGGGGCAGGGGAATGCCTCGATGCGCGTGGCAATGGCTTGATCGCTGAGGATAAACACCGGCGTGCTGAATTTGCGTGCGATGTTCACCGCTTCGATAGCTGTGTAAAAACAATCCTCCACGCTCGACGGGGCGAGCACCACGCGCGGGCTGTCGCCGTGTCCGCCGAAGCACGCGATGTTCAGATCGCTCTGCTCCTGATTGGTCGGCATGCCCGTGCTCGGGCCGCCGCGCTGAACATCAATGATCACCAGCGGCATCTCTGCCATCACCGCCCAGCCGATGGCCTCGGTCTTCAGTGAAATTCCAGGGCCACTCGATCCCGTCACCGCGACGCGTCCGCCGTAGCTCGCGCCGATTGCCATCGAGACTGCTGCGATTTCGTCCTCGGTCTGCATGAAAGTGCCGCCGTATTTTGGCAGTTCGCGTCGCAGCAATTCCATCACTTCGCTCCACGGCGTGATCGGATAACCTGCGCCGAAGCGCACGCCCGCTGCGATGATTCCGTAGGCGAGCGCCTCGTTGCCGCTCATCACGACCTGCGCTGCACCGGAATGAACTGCGTGCTCGAATTTAAATGACTCGATGAGCCCCTGAATCTGGTGGCCGTAGCCGCCGTTGAAGCAATCGAGCGCGTTCTTCACGATGGACGGATCTTTTCCACCGAAGCGCTCCTCGATGAGTTTCGTGAGCTTTGGCACATTCAGATCAAACATCCGCGCGATAAGCCCGAGTGCATAAATGTTTTTGCCCTTGTCGCGCCCAGTTCCGCCGATGGCCTCGACCGTGAGGCTCGAAATCGCGACGCCGATGTGGTGATACGTGCCGAGCAATTCCTCGTTCGGCATCACGTGATCCGAATCATACAGCACGATGCCGCCGCGCTTCAGCGAGCTGATGTGGTTCGCGTAGCTGTGGTCGTAAAAGCACAGCAACACGTCCGCTTCGTCGCCCGCGCTCAGCACTTCGCCGGAGCCGATGCGCACTTGAAAAATCGAAGGCCCGCCCGAGATGGTGGACGGGATGGTCATAAAGGTCATCACGTCCTGCTCGCTGCGACCCGCGAGTCGTGCGAGGAAGCCGCCGATGGCTTGAATGCCGTCTTGCGAATTACCCGCGATGCGGATGACGCTTTCGGCGATGGTGGAAGTTTTTGGACTGCCTTGTTGATTGGCGGTTGCCGTATTGTCGCTCATGGTTTTTTAGAAAAAGGAATGACGAGTGGGGCGCGGAAACTACCAGCGAAGCTCAAAGCGTCAAGAAACTCGCAATGACGAAGTTGCTTTTCATCACCGCCTCGCGCGCGGGTCGAGGGCGTCGCGGATGGCGTCGCCGAGGAAATTGAGCGCGAGCAGCGTGAGCGACATCGCGGCGGCGGGGAAGACCAGCAGCCACCAGAAACTCTTCACCGGGTTGATCACATTTTTTCCGTCGCTCAAAAGACTGCCCCAGCTCGCCTGCGGGTCGTTCAGCCCGAGGCCGAGAAAGCTGAGGAATGATTCATCCAAAATCACCGCAGGAATGGTGAGCGTGAGATAGACGATGATCACGCCGGTGAGATTCGGCAGCAGATGCCGCAGCAGGATGCGAATGTGCGACTGACCGAGTGCGCGTGCGGCGAGCACAAACTGCTGTTCCTTCAGCGCCAGCACCTGCCCTCGAACGATGCGCGCCATGCTCAGCCATTCGATGAGGCCGAGGCACAGGATGAGGATGATCACTTTCGTGTAGCCGACGAGCCCCTTGGTGATGACGGATGCATTCAGCCAGTTCTCCAGCCTCGGCGCGAAAGTGAAGATCGCCACAATGACGATGATCAATCGCGGGATGCTGTGAAGCACTTCCACGATGCGCATCATCACATTATCCGTGCGCCCACCGACGTAGCCGGAGATGAGGCCGTAGGTGGTGCCTACGAAAAAACTCACCAGTGCGCCGCATAATCCCACGAGCAGCGAGATGCGCGCGCCCTGAATCACCCGCGAGAAAACATCGCGTCCGTTCAAGTCAGTTCCGAAGAA
The DNA here is from genome assembly GCA_040376335.1 of Verrucomicrobiia bacterium. Taxonomy (GTDB): domain Bacteria; phylum Verrucomicrobiota; class Verrucomicrobiia; order Chthoniobacterales; family Chthoniobacteraceae; genus SXWH01. The sequence continues at coordinate 3,038 of JBEIQV010000217.1, forward strand.
ATGCTCCATCGAGGGCGGGCGGAATTGTCCCGCCGAGGTCGCCTCGGGGTTGTAGCGGAAAATGACCGGGCCAAACAGCGCGAGGCCCACGATTCCGCCGAGCACGATGAGCGCGACGATGGCGGTGCGGTTGCGCAGCAGGCGCTGGATTGCGCCGGGTGGAGTCGTCGCTTGTGTGGCGGATGGCTCGTTCATTGGAGACGGATGCGCGGGTCGAGCCATTTGTAGGCGATGTCCACGAAGAGATTCATCACGACGAGCAGCGTGCAGTAAACCGCCACGCTGCCGCCGCATAGAAACACATCGCGATTCAATACCGAGTTCACAAAGAAATCACCCATGCCGGGCAGACTGAAAACTTTCTCAATCACCAGCGAGCCCGTGAGCATCCCCGCCGCGAGCGGCCCGAGAAAACTCACCACCGGCAATATGCCGACTTTCAACACGTGACGGTAAAGCACCCGCTGTTCGCTCAATCCTTTCGCGTGCGCCGTCCGCACAAAATCTTGCGCCAGCACCTCCAGCATCGAAGTGCGCGTGAGCCGCGCAATGTAAGCGATGGCCGGGCCAGCAAGCGTCAGCGCGGGCAGAATGAGATTTGCCAGTCCGGCCCAACCGCCCACCGGCAGCCATCCCAGCTTCAGCGAAAAAATCAGCACCAGCGCCGGGCCGGTCACAAACGTCGGGATGGAGATCGCCGCCAGCGCGCCAAACATCGCTGCCGCATCCACCCACGTATGCCGCCGCAACGCCGCCACACAACCGAGCCACACACCAGTCACCGTCGCAATGAGCAGCGCCGCAGCGCCAAGCGTCGCGGAAATCGGCAGCGTCTGCGCCAGCAGCTCCCCCACGCCACGATCCTTGTATTTGAGACACGGCTGGAAATCCCCCTGCAACAACCCGCTGAACTGCGCCGGTGCCGGAGGCGACTCCACTGCGTGTTTTCGCGCCACGCCGATGTAGCGCGCACACTGCCACCACAGCGGACCATCGAGATTAAACTTCCTCTCCGCCTTCGCCACTGCCTCCGGCGTATTCTGTTTCTCGTTTAAATTAAAAGGACTCCCCGGCGCCTTGCGCAGCAGGCAAAACGTCAGCGTCACCGCAAAAAGCAGCACAAAGAAAAGCGAAACACAGCGCCGTGCGATAAAGCCAAACATGAATCACCGAGTCCCGCAAAAACCAGCCCGCACTGCAAGCGCGGTGTTATAACGAACAGCGCTTAGTGAACGATGCCGCTCCTCTCGGCTACTTCTTGTCGTTGATTAAAAAGAGCTGGCCGTAGCCGGGCTGGAGTTTGAGTTCGAGCACGCCGTCGGTGAGCGGCGTGGGCGGGAGGAGTTCGCCGGTGTCCTGTGAGACTTCGGAGACGGACTCGGCCCATTCGTCGAGCGTGAGTTTCGTGGTGACGACGAAGCCCATGGTGCGGTTCACGGGGAAGATGTAGCGCTTTCCCTCGGCGCTCTGGAAACAACCGACGACGACTCGGCCACCTTCGATTTTTTTCACGGGCGCGTTGTCGGGAAGCGGGACTGCGCCGGGAGGCATCGGGTTGCCCGAGCAGTATGCGCCGGTGCATACGAGCTTCATGAGCGTGGGGCCGAGCTTCGCGATGTGGTTGTTGATTTTTTTGGCGAAGTCGTATTTGCGGTCGCGCTTGCCGTTCTTGTCGATGAAAGACGGGGCATCAGCCCATGCGAGTCCCTTGGTGAACCAATAGGTGAAATACTGAATGCCGCGTGAGCCGAACGCGAGCGAGGTATAGACCTGCCAGCGGAGGTCGGCCTCGCTGCATTCGCGATAGCCCATGTGTTTGAGGGAAACGATGATTTGGTTGAAAGGGATGCCCGCCTCCGTGCACTTCTTGCGCATGAGTTCGAGGTTCTTCCAGTAAGTGCTTTCGTCACCGCCGCCGAACATCTGGCGGTAATGATCCCAACTCACGAGCGCGGGCTTCACCGTATCAATGTAATCCTGCACCATCGCTTCATACTCCGCATGCCTGTTGGTAAATGCGTAGAGCGGCAGCAGATTGTAATAGGGCAGATGCTTCGGACTTTTCTTGAGCAGATACTGGTTGATCACGCCGAGCCGCGGGTGTTGTGCGACACCCATTTCATCCGCGAGCACAAAACCCAGAAAGGCCGGATGCCCAGCATATTTCGCCAGCATTTCGTCCAGCGTCTTTTCGATTTTCGGAATCTCCTCCGGCGTGGGTTTCGTCCAGCCGTCCTTTTCGCCCCTCGGGATTTTGCCGTCCCAGATCAAAGCCTTGATGCCGACCTTCTGGCACACATCAAGGAGTTGCAGATTGTGCTCCTCCTGCGATTTGTCCCAAGCCTCCCAATGAGCATCAACACTCATAAACGCCACATTAAACCCACAATCCGCAATCTCCTTGTAGCGCTCCACCGTGGTCTCCGTTCGTGGCGGCCCGCACCAGTAGCTGATCATAAAAGGCACCTCCGACACCGCCGGCTTCAGCGGGCTGAGCGGAGGGCCTTTGGTATCCGCCGCCGGAGCGAAGGAAACGATGCCGAGGAAAGCGAGTGCGATGAGCGTGGTGGTGCGTGTGTTCATGAATGCGGAAGCGGTTGGTGATTGGAGACGATGATGCGACTCCAGCTTATCATTGCCCATTAACACAGCAGAAAGGCAAACCTTCCTTCGCCGAATTCAGTCTTCGGATTGGATCGACCAAAACAACGAAAGGCGGTTGCTTCCACGGGACACTCGACAATATCATAGTGAGGGAGAAGAAATGAATCAACCGCTCTG
>JBEIQV010000080.1:0-11984 GCA_040376335.1 Verrucomicrobiia bacterium
CAGGAAGTCATCACCGAAGTGCTCGTCGAAGAAGGCGCTGAAGTGCGCGAGGGGCAAATCATCGTTCAGCTTCGCAATGAACGCGAAACGCTCGACGTCGAGCTGTCGAAAAAACTGATCGAGTTGAAGCAATTCATCGCCCGTGGTCAGGAGAAGCTCTTTAAGGAAAAAATGGGCAGCGAAGAAAAGGCACTCGAAGCAAAAACCGACCTCGAACTCGCAAGACTCCAGCAATCCGCCAAGGAAATCGCGCTCAAGGAAAAGACCATCCGCGCGCCCATCAGCGGAGTCGTGGTGAAAAAATACAAGGAGGCTGGCGAGGCGATTGATCGCGCGGAAAAGCTCGTGGACATCGTGAACATCGAGTCGGTTTACGTGCAGTTCTACCTCCCGCCAGCAATGCGCAAATCGGTGCAGCAGGATCAGCCCGTTCGCGTGCGCATCCTCGATCTCGAAGGCGCGGAGTTTGAAGGAAAGATGACTTTCATTGATCCGCGTAACGACGCTGCGAGCGGTCTCGTCCGCGTGAAGGTGCAGATTGATAACAAGGATCGCCGCATCAAGCCCGGCATGAAGGGCAGTGCGGAATTCGGGAAATGAGTTCGGTGTTCTGAACCATGCCCGATGTCTCGCCAGTCGCTCTCGAAAAGGCCGCATCTTCGCAGGAGAACGTCGTCCTTCCCGCGCTGCGCGGTGATCTTTCGATCAGCAAACAGTATTTCGAGGGGCGCACCTACTACGTCGTCAAAGACCCGATCTCGCTCCAATACTTCCGTCTCACGGCGGAGGACTACTCGCTCGCCGCGCTCTTCAATGGCAAGCGCACCTTCGGGCAAATCCGCGATGAATGGGCGAAGGGACATCCGCATCTCCGGCTCGATTTCACGCCGGATGAGTTGAACGAGCGCGTGCTGAAATTCGCGAACGACCTCGCGCTGCTGCAATTCCTCAGCGTGCAGGGCCAGCGCGTGAAAGCGCGGCTCGATGCGGCCAAGCGCAATAAAGCAAAAAAAGGAGGGCTTTACGCTTTCACCAATCAGGTCTTCTTTTTTCGCAAATCGCTCTTTGATCCAGACCGCATCTTCGGTCGCATGGCGAAACCGCTTTGGTGGATTTGGACCAGGCCCACGTTCTGGATTTCGTGGGCGATCATCGCACTCGGCGCGGCGGTCTTTATTTATCACGCCGACCATCTCGACGAGGCACTGGCCAATCTTTTCAACTGGCACAACATCGCGCTGATGTGGGTGACGACGATCGTCCTCAAGAGCGTCCACGAACTGGGTCACGGGCTGACATGTAAACACTTCGGCGGCGAAGTGCATGAGGTCGGCTTGATGACGATGGTTTTCACGCCGTATTTTTTTGTGAACGTGAGCGACTGCTGGACAATGCCTGACCGCAGACACCGGATGCTCATTTCGTTTGCAGGCATTTATGTTGAGCTGGTCTTCGCCGCCCTTGCCGCATTTCTCTGGGTGTTAGTTGGTCCCGGCTGGTTTAAGGATTTCCTTTTCAACATCATCATCGTTTCCAGCGTCAGCACCTTGCTTTTCAACGCGAATCCCCTCATGCGTTTCGACGGCTACTACATCATGATCGACGCCATCGAGACGCCGAACCTCCAGCAAAAGTCCCGCGCGCTTGTGCAAAATAAGATCACGAGCTGGCTGTTTGGGAGAGGAACCAAGGGCGATGTGCTTTCTCGGATGCCCCTGCCGAAGAAGCGACTGTGGCTTTTCTACACCTACGCCGTGCTCTCGTGGCTCTACGGCTACTACGTCATTTACAGCCTCATCTTATTTATGGAGCCGCATCTCCAGCCGCTCGGCCTCGAAGGATTGGCCGATTGGTTTGCTTTCCTTGCTTTGACGGGATGGGTGGTCGTGCCATTGTTGCATTTCGTGAAACAACTCAATCTCACCAAGGAAGATCTGAAACCGGGTGGCCGCTGGCGTCGCATGGGCTGGGTCTTTGGTATCCCGCTCGCTGCATTTATCGGTTTTTGTTTTGTGCCGGTGGAAAATGAAATCACCCGCCACAGCGCAGTCGAACTCGCTGATCCGGAAATCGTTCATCCCGATGCTGTGGGTTTTATCAGCGAGGTGCACGTGCGCGAGGGGCAGATCGTGAAGCCGGGCGATCTCCTCGGTGTGCTCGAAAACCGCGAGATGAAGATGAACCTCGACGTGCAGAAACAGAGCGTCCGCGAATACGAACTTCGCATCCAGCAGGCGCTCGGCCTTGGCAAGACCGAGGAGCTCCGCGTGCTCGAAAACATGCTGGCGAGCGCAAAGAACACCCTCGCAAAACTCCAACAGGACGTGAATCGCCTCGAACTCCGCGCCAAGACCGGCGGCGTCGTTCTTTCGCGTGACATTCATCAGCGCGTCGGCCAGCTACTGCGTCCGCCACAGGATGCGTTTTGTGAAATCGGCGCGCTCAATCCGATGAAGATCAAAGTCCCGCTGAGCGAAAAACAAGTTCGCTCTGTGAAACCGGGCAACCCCGTCACGCTGATCGCGGACGCATTTCCGGGGAAGAAATTTCAGGGCGTCGTTGCGGGGCAGCCGATGGAACTGGACGAAAACAATTTTCCCCTCGCCTTCAGCAAGGAGCGTGGCGGCGATGTTGCCACTTATCAAGACGCCGCCGGACACGAAAAACTTCTAGAGCACGTGTATGTCGTCACCGTCGAAGTGCAGAACCCCGGCAATATCCTTCGCTACGGCATGACCGCACGCGCCAAAATCGCCACCGGAAAAACCCTTTACGGAAAAATTGTTCTTCAATGGATTACCGACCTGATCAGCCTCGACTACCGCTTCTAATGACTTTCCGCTGGCTGCTACCACTTCTCGCCGCACCCGTGCTCATCGCCGCCGATGACGACGTCAAACCCGACAAGCGGATGCCTTCTTTCAAAATCACCATGCCCGCTGTGGTCGCTCCGCCCACTGAGGGAGTGCCGCCAGCCGATGCGGATGTTCATGTTGCAAAAAAGAAGGATTTCTTCGGCCCCGGAAGTGTCACGCAAACGATCACGCTCAGCGATGCGGTCCAGTGGGCGTTAAAAAACAACCTCGAGGCGAAAGTGGAGGAAGTCGGCGTGCTGGTCGAGGATGCTCGACTGCGCAATGCCTACGGCGAATTCGATCCAATCTTCAGTTTCAGCGCAATCCGCTCGGACACGGAGACGCCGGATAATCGTAACAACATCAGCTCCGCAGACGCCGTCGCGCAACTTGAGTCCATTCAGGCGCAGGTGGACGCGATCAACCGCAACACGGAAGCAAACCAGCAATTCACCAACGCCATCCTCACTGCGCTCGGTCGGCCCACGCAGACTTTCAACACCACCCCGCTCACCACAGGACTGAGCAGCAACGAGACGGTTATTTTCGGCCAGCAGACGGATCGCGGTGAAGTCAGCATTCAGGCCCGCTCGCCGATTGGCACCGTCCTCCGCGCGGGCCTCCGCACCACGCGACTGCGCAGCACATTTGAAGGCGACACACGTGCCATCACGCCTTCGTATATCATGACTTCGTCGTTCGAGGGCCGCCAGCCTTTGCTGAAAGATTTCGGCTTCGACGCCAATCTTGCCGACGTTCGCATCTCGCGTAAGAACCGCGACTCGCAGGAGTTGACGTGGAAATTCCGCCTCGAAGCCACGCTGCAAAACGTCGTCTCTAACTACTACGAAACGCTGCTCGGTATCACCGATTTGGAAAACAAAGGCGACGCCATCACCGCCGGTCTGCGCCTCGTCGCGCAGACCAAACGCCGCAAGGAACTGGGTTTCCTTTCCCCCTACGAAGTGCAACAGGCGCAGGTGCAGCTCTCCTTCGACCGCGAAAATCTCCTCCTCGCCAAGAGCTTCTTCCTCGACCGCCAGTTCACGCTCAAGCGCCTCATCCTTCCCCAGTATAAAAGCGAAGACCGCAGCGTTTATCTCCCGGTCGAGATGCCTTCGCTGAAAGTGCCTAAACTGGATCGCGATGCACTGCTCGCCACCGCATTTGAAAAACGGCTCGATTTCAAAGCCGCGCTCATCGCCGCCGAGTCCGAGGACATCCGCGTAAAGTTTGCAAAGAACCAGCGACTACCGCAGCTCGACGTCGTCGGCAGCTACGGCTGGAGCGGACTCGACACCGGCGGCTATCAAGATTCGTGGAACCGCATGACGCACAGCCAGGCTCCGCAATGGCAGCTCGGCGTCACGGGCAGTTTTCCCATCGGTGGCGTGCAGCCGCGTGCTCAACTGGATGCCGCCACAGCGCGTAAACAACAAGCGGTCCTCCGCATCAAAGCAACCGAGCTGGAAATCGGCCTGAGCGTCGAGCGCTCTATCGAACTCATCCGCACCAACCAGCAGCGGCTGAAAACCGCGCAGTTCACCAAGACCACCGCCGTCGAGGCTGTGCGCGTCGGCTTCCGCCGAATGGAAGAGGGCCTCATCACCAACTTCGACCTCATCGAGCAACAACGCCGTCTCTACGAAGCCCGCACCCGCGAACTCAGCGCCATCTTCGATTTGAACAAGAGCATCACCCAGCTCTGGCTCTCCACCGGCACCGTGCTGGAAAATCTCGGCATTACCTTCGCCGACGACACCACTGCCAAACCCAAGCCAGCTCCCGCTCCCGCTCCCAAGTCCGCGACCACCAAGAAAAAGTAGCGCACCATGTCCGCACCGCGCCGCCATTTCGCCAGCGACAACTACGCCGGGGCCACCCCCGAGGCATGGGCCGCCATCGAGGAAGCACGCCACGGACACGCCCGCGCTTACGGCGAAGACGAATGGACCGCACGCGCAGCCGACATGCTCCGCGATCTCTTCGAGACCGACTGCGAAGTCTTCTTCGTCTTCAACGGCACCGCTGCGAACTCCCTCGCCCTCGCCACCTGCTGCCAGAGCTACCACAGCATCCTCTGCCACGAACTCGCCCACGTCGAAACCGACGAATGCGGCGCACCCGAATTCTTCAGCAACGGCACCAAAGTCCTCCTCCTCCCCGGCGACAACGGCAAGATCGATCCCGCCGGCATCGAGCGCGTCGTCAAAAAACGCACCGACCTCCATTTTCCAAAACCGCGCGCCGTCAGTATCACGAACGCCACCGAAGTCGGCACCGCCTACACCCCCGACGAAATCAAATCCATCTGGGCGCGCACCAAATCCCTCGACCTCCACTTGCACATGGACGGCGCACGCTTTGCCAACGCCGTCGCCAGCCTCGGCTGCACTCCCAAGGAAATCACATGGCAGGCCGGTGTGGACGTGCTCTGCTTCGGCGGCACCAAGCAAGGACTCCCCGTCGGCGAAGCCGTCGTCTTCTTCAACCGCGACCTCGCCCGCGAATTTGAATACCGCTGCAAACAAGCCGGACAGCTCGCCAGCAAAATGCGATTCCTCAGCGCCGGATGGGCCGGGATGCTCAAAGACGGCGCATGGCTCCGGCACGCCGCCCATGCAAACGCCATGGCCGCCCGCCTCGACGCCGCCATCAGCCCCATCCCCGGCGTGAAAAAACTCTTCCCCCGCGAAGCCAACTCCGTCTTCGCCGAACTCCCGCTCCCCGCCATCGAGAAACTCCTCGCCACCGGTTGGCGCTTCTACACCTTCATCGGCGCAGGCGGCTGCCGCTTCATGTGCTCGTGGGACACCCAGGCCGAAGACGTGGACGCCTTCGCCGCCGATGTGCGCGCAGCCCTCGGGTAATACCCGGGTTCACGGGGAGAAGCTGACAAATGTATTGCCCGCGCTCCGCCCCTTGCGCAAAAAATCTACCCCCACAACGCTCTACCCCGTCATTTCCTTCCGCATTGATGCATCCGAAGTTGTCCAGCGCCCTTACAATAGGACTACGAATCCTGATCTACGGTTGCCTTGCGTTTGTATTCGCCGCTTTTCTTCTCATCTACTGGCGATCCCGTGATCTCGAACTGAAGGGACCTCGCTCCAATGAGGGTCTCCAAACTTTCGTCCGAGTGCACGACCGCGGAATCACCTGGAGTGCGGATTTTTACTGTGATGTTGAAATTCGTGACCCTGCCGGCAACGTCGTCGCGCGGTGGGCTGACACTGGTGGTCAGCAATCGGGCGAAGGAGTTGATGCTTTTGTTAGAAGTATGCGCTGGGAGTCAGATAGTGCGCTCACGTTTTATGACGATTATCATCACGCTCCCGTCACTGTATCCGTCCCCTTCACAAGGATTGCTCCAATTCGGTAGGGAGTAGGGCTAGACAGATGATTGTGATACCGAGGCGCATTATAAGAATTAGACCGTGAAAAACTCGCTTCGATTGATCGTCACGTTATCGCTCTGCTGGATTATCGCGCTCGTGCTATTGCGCTCTGTGGCGGGACCTCTGCTGCTGGACTTCATTTTGCCTCCGCGAGTCCTCACCGCGACGACGCCGGAGGAGCGGCAAGAAATTGCCGAGCGATTGAGAGAATCCAGCAATCCATCCGTGCTGCTCTGGGTTCCTCCGGTGGCCATTTTGTTAGTTGGGATTTACGCGCTGCGCACAGTAAACAAGCGGCAATGAGATAGATTATCTGTTCACTTTCTGCGCGGCTGTGTTTAGAAAGCGGGGACTATGGGACGTCAATGGCTCCAAGCAAAACGGGAAGTCGCGAACCTTCGCAAGGGCGCGGCTGTCGGCAAACTCACCAAGGAAATCGCTGTCGCTGCGAAGCTCGGCGGGCCTGATCCGGATTCCAATGCGCGGCTTTTTGCCGCCATGGAAAAGGCGCGGAGGAATTCCGTGACGCGCGACGCCATCGAGCGGGCGATCAAAAAGGGCGCGGGGATTGGCGATGAGAAGATGGTGTTGGAGCACATCGTTTTCGAGGGCTACGCGCCGCACAAGGTCGCGCTGATCGTGGAGGTGCTCACGGATAACAACAACCGCACGGCGCCGGAGATCCGGATGCTTTTCAAAAAGGGCCAGCTCGGTGCGCCGGGGAGCAACAAGTTTTTGTTTGAGAACGTGGGCCTCGTCGAGGCGCACACGGACAAGCTGGATACGGACATCGAGGAAGCCGCCATCGAAGCCGGCGCGAACGAAGTCGAGGCGCTGTCGCACGACCAGAACGACGACATCCCGGCGGATCGCAAAGGGGCGCGCTTCATCACCGACCGCACTTCCACGGCGGCGGTGTCGAAGTGGCTTTCGCAAAACGGCTGGACCGTAGTGACGAGCGAACTCGGCTACGTGCCGAAGAACTGCCCGGAACTCAGCGATACGCAGCGCGCGGAGGTGGGCGAGTTTTTACAGGAACTCGACGACCATGATGATGTTCACCGCGTGTGGGCGGCGATGAAGTAAGTGCGCGGTTGTCGGAAATTTTCCGCAGCCGGATGTAGTGCGCAATTTCACTACACCTCGATGACGAGGGCGGTGGTGTTGTCGCGACCGGAGCGTTCGAGGGAGGCGTTGACGAGGCGTAGTGCGGGGTTGAGCGCGGCTTCGGCGGGGTCGGGGTGGCGGAGGCGTTCGAGGATTTGTTCGTCGAAGAGGCCGTCGGTGACGCCGTCGGTGCAGAGGAGGAAAATGTCGCCGGGCTCGCAGGAGATGGTGCCGAGCTGCGGGTCCACGAATTGATGCCCGGCACCGAGGGCTTTTTGGAGGATGTTTCTTCTCGGGTGGTTACGTGCTTCGCGCTCGTTGATTTCGCCTTTCCGAAAGAGCCAGCCGACGTGTGTGTCGTCCTGGCTGACCTGGCGGATCGTGTTTTCGCCGGCGGGCAGATAGTAAATGCGGCTGTCGCCGATGTGCGCGAAGTGCATCCAGCCGGGCGTGAACCAGCACAGGCTGAGGGTCGCGCCCATGCCGGAACATTCGTCGTAGCTTTCGCCGAGGAACAAGATGGCGCGGTGGATTTGCTGGAAAAGCTCAGTCAGGACGTCGTCGTGCCCGGCGTCGAGGCCGAGGGCGGATTGTTTGAAGGAGCGGGGGAGGAGGCGCGTGATTTTTTCGATGGCGATGCGGCTGGCGAATTCGCCGGACTTTGCACCGCCCATGCCGTCGCTCACCGCAAAAGCGAAGTCGGCGGTGGCAGTCGAGGCGTCGCCGAGTTTTCCGAGATGATGGATTTCCTGCGCATCGAACCGCATGCCGAGGAAGGAGTCTTCGTTGTTGGCGCGCACTTTCCCCCGGTCGGTGTGGCCAAACCAATGGAGATGCCGCGCGGCGGTGGGTTTATTTGGCGGTTCCATCGGGAGGATTTTCAAAGCCGGGGAGGATGGTGGCAAACTCGAAATCAATCAGACAGAAGCGCCCGTCGGACTGGCGGTAGGTGACGTTGCGGATGTTGGCGTCGTCGTGGCGGACGCCAAAAGCGAGGAGTTCGCCGAAGAGTTCCGGGATGCGGTGTTCATCGAGATGATCGACGCGCGAGCCGCAGTTGGTGGTGACGATGCGGAGTTGCTCCGGGTCGGCTTCGAGGAGGTGCGGGACGAAATTGCAGCCGCGTGCTTCGAGATGGCGGAGGACGCGCACTTCATTCTCGAAGCGCTCCTGCGCTTTTGGCCCGCGAAACGTTTTGAAGACCCGGCCATCGTAGCTGAGCCGGACCAACGCCCGCAAAGTGTCCTTCACATTCTGCATGGAGGGAAGATGCGCCCGGCGTCGCAGCGGGCAAGCACGAACGGGCCGGATGTGATTTCAGCGTTCCACAAAAAGCATCTTGTCATCGTATAAAATTCCGGCTTTTCCCTCGTGGCATCGGTATTGCTAAAGTGCCTGCGCGCACCCCGCAAAAACCGAAAATAAGGGTAAAACCAACAATAACAGCAGTCGCAAATAGCGCAGGCTGCGCAAATAAAGACACAACCAACAACAGCAACCAACAATGGCTAAATACAAACTAGAATACATCTGGCTCGACGGCTACACGCCCGTGGCGAACCTCCGTGGAAAAACTCAAGTGAAGGAATTTGCCAGCTTCCCGAAGCTGGAAGAACTCCCGATGTGGGGCTTTGACGGCAGCTCGACTCGGCAGGCCGAAGGCAAAAGCTCCGACTGCATGCTCAAGCCAGTCGCTTGCTATCCCGACCCAACGAAAACAAACGGCGTGCTCGTGATGTGCGAAGTGATGATGCCCGATGGCACCACACCGCATCCATCGAACTCCCGCGCGGGCATCCTCGATGATCCCGGCGCCTGGTTCGGCTTCGAGCAGGAATATTTCCTCTACCAAGACGGAGCGCCAATCGGCTTCCCTCCCGGTGGAAACTTCCCGCCGCCACAAGGCGAATACTACACCGGCGTCGGCTACAAGAACGTCGGCGACATCGCCCGTGAAATCGTGGACACCCACCTCGACCTCTGCCTCGAATGCGGCATCAACCACGAAGGCATCAACGCCGAAGTGGCGAAGGGTCAGTGGGAATTCCAAATCTTCGGCAAAGGCTCCAAGCGCGCAGCCGACGAAGTCTGGATGGCCCGTTACCTCCTCATTCGCCTCTGCGAAAAATACGGAGTGGACGTGAACTTCCACTGCAAGCCGCTCGGCATGGAGGTGGACTGGAACGGCTCTGGCATGCACGCGAACTTCTCGACCACTCACATGCGTGAAGTTGGCGGCAAGGATTACTTCGAGGCACTCATGGCGGCGTTCGACAAATACAAGAACGAGCACATCGCCGTGTATGGCCCGGACAACCACATGCGCCTCACCGGCCTTCACGAGACGCAGTCCATTGACAAATTTAACTACGGCATCGCAAACCGTGGCGCGTCCATCCGCGTCCCGCACAGCTTCGCGAATAACGGCTACAAGGGCTACCTCGAAGACCGTCGTCCGAACTCGCAGGGCGATCCCTACAAGATCGCAAGCCGCATCCTGCAAACGATCTCGACCGTTCCTACCAAGTAAGTCAGGAACAACTCAGTTCATCGCAAACGCCGTCCCGCACACGCGGGGCGGCGTTTTGCTTTTCAGCGCGGAAGCGAATGGTGTTCCAATTGCCAATTCCTACAAATATCTTCCGCCATCCTTATGAAACAAAACCGCCGCAGCTTCCTCAAAACATCCTTCGCCGCCAGCGCCGCGCTTTCGCTCCCGGCGCGGCTTTACTCCGCCGCTGCTGGCGCGAATGACGACATCCGCATCGGCATGGTCGGCTTCAATGGGCGTGGGCAGGATCACATCAGCAGCTACCTCGGGTGCAAAGGCGCGCGCATCGTGGCGCTGTGCGATGTGGATAGCTCGGTGCTCGAAAAAGGCGTGGCGCAGCTCGCGGCGAAAGGCCAGACGGTTACGCCTTATCAGGACGTTCGGAAGATGCTGGAGAGCAAAGAAATTGACGTAGTCTCCATCGCCACGCCGAACCACTGGCACGCGCTCGCCGCGATTTGGGCGATTCAGGCGGGGAAGGATGTGTATGTGGAGAAGCCGGTGTCGCACAACGTGTGGGAGGGTCGGCAGCTCGTGAAGGCGGCGGAGACGCACCAGCGTATCGTGCAGATGGGCGTGCAGAGTCGCTCCGGCGGCGGAATCGCGCAAGCGCTGGAGTGGGTGAAAGACGCCCCCCTCGGCAAACTGCAATACGCCCGCGCCCTCTGCTACAAGCGCCGCCCAAGCATTGGTAAAGTGGAAGGTGAACAGGCGTTGCCCGCGACCATTGACTATGACCTCTGGTGCGGCCCCGCTCCGAAAACGCCGCTCAAACGCACCCGCCTTCACTACGACTGGCACTGGGTCTGGAACACAGGCAACGGCGACCTCGGCAACCAGGGCATCCACCAGATGGACATCGCCCGCCGCTTCCTCGGCGAAGACGCGCTCTCCCCCGGAGTCTTCGCCATCGGCGGGCGGCTCGGCTACGTGGACGACGGCGAGACGCCGAACTCCCTCATTGTCTTTCACGACTACAAAAAGGCCCCGCTCATTTTTGAAGTGCGAGGGCTGCCAGCGGCGGCGGATGAGAAAGGCATGGATAAATATCGCGGCACCAGCGTCGGCGTCATCGTGCAATACGAAAACGGCCACATCCTCTGCCCCGACTACGAAAATGCGATCGCGTTCGACGGCACCGGGAAGGAGATCAAAAAATTCTCCAAGCATGGCGGAGAAAACCACTACGCCAACTTCCTCAAAGCCGTCCGCAGCCGCAAAACCGCCGACCTCCACGGCAAAATCCTCGACGGCCACATCTCCAGCGCCCTCTGCCACACCGGCAACATCGCCTACCGCCTCGGCAAAAAAGCAGCGCCCGGCGACATCGCCCAGAAGATCAAAGGCAGCAAAGACGCAGCGGATTCCTTCGAGCGCCTCAGCGCCCACCTCGCCGCCAACAAACTCGATCTCACCACCGACCAGCTCACCTTTGGCGAACATCTGAAATTTGACCCCGCCGCCGAGAAATTCATCGGCAACGCCGAAGCCGACAAACTCCTTACCCGCGAATACCGCGCCCCATTCATAGTGCCGGAAAAGGTCTGACAACCCCGCAGTTCCGCCTAGTGGCGAAAGAACACGGCTTGCTTAAAAACCATCCGAACCACGGGCAGACACGCCACTCGCCTCCCACCACTCGCCACCAGCGCGACAACTGCATCGTTTCGGTTAAAACTTCCCCCTGTGGTGGCTTTATGTTTTCTCCAGCGATGTCTTTTTCCAAAATATGAACACTGTTTCCCGCTCCGTATTACGTCGCCTCCTTCTCATCGCGGCAGCCGCCATCCTTCCCGCTATCACGCTGCGCTCGTCCGCTGCGGATGAATTGTCTTCGATTTTCAACGGCAAGGATATGACCGATGTCCGTCCTCGCCCTCGCGGTGAAGAACCACTTTCTGCCGATCTACCAAAGGTAAGGCGCGTCCTCCCCTTGGCGCGTAATTTCACTGCTGTTTCAGCCATGCCATGAAAGGAAAAATATGAAGATCACTTTGAAGCTCAGGTTTTTTCCCGGTTTATGTGCAGCGTTAGCGGGAGCGTTGCTGTTGCCAGCGGTCTGTCGTGCAGCTA
>JBEIQV010000091.1:0-11207 GCA_040376335.1 Verrucomicrobiia bacterium
CCGATGGCTTCGCCGAAGAATTCTTTCACGACGAGTTCGCGGGGGGCGGGCGATGTTAAGTGACGCGCGGCGGCGGAACGAAGCAGAGCGTCCACCCACGTTCCGTTTGCACCGCTGGCGAAAATATCCACGACGCCGTCGGGCTTGAGCGCGGTGAAGACACGATCCAGCGCGGCGGGGGCTTCGCGGCGGGAGATGAAACTTTCGCCGGGATGGGATGCGATTTTTGCGCGACGACCATCGTGGCCGAGCAACACAGCTGCCGCACCTTCGGCAAGCAACGCGCCTTTTCCCGGACGCGCGAGCCGCCAGTCGCGGTGCGCTTCGATGAGCGCCCAGTCGAGTTCCTCGGCGGCGACTACGAGGACGTGATCCGCATCACCGAGTTCGAGGAGTTGTGTGCCGAAGTGCAGTGCCTGCAAGCCGACCGTCCCATCGCCGACGAGCGTGTAAGTCGCGCCGTCCACACCGAGCATCGCGGCGAGATGGCTGGCGGGGGCGTTGTAAACCGTCTCGGGAAATAGCATCGGGCTCGCGGTGTTCGCACCCTGTTTCACGATCTGCTCGTAGAATCGTCGCGTATATTGCACACTGCCGCTCGATACGCCGAAGACGATGGCGAGCCGCGATTTTTGTGCGGGTGTAAACTCGCTGCTGCTATCCGCAAGCGCGGCTTTCCCCGCCGCCGCTGCGAGCAAACTGATCGCGCTCGAACGCCGTAGGCGCGGCTCGCGACCGAGGTGCGCGGTGTATTCCGCTGGCACCGGTGCTGCGCAGAGCTTGCGCCCTGTTTCGGGATTCGTGACTTCGACGACTGCCGCTCGCTCGCCTGCTTCGATACGACGCCAGATCGTATCGAGATCGCCGCCGAGCGGAGTGACGCAGCCGATGCCAGCGATGCGCACGCTCATCCCCTCACCTCCTCAATGACCACGCTCGCATTCGTGCCACCAAAACCAAACGAGTTCGACACCACGCAGCCAACTCGCGCGTCGCGTGCGGCGTTGGCGACGATGTTCAATTCCCACGCCGGGTCTGCTTCGCGATAGTTGATATTGGGCGGGAGAAATTGCCCTCGCAGCGCGAGCACGCTGAATACTGCCTCGATGGCACCCGCCGCGCCGAGCGAGTGGCCCATCATCCCTTTCGTCGAACTCACCGGCACGCGTGCCCCGAAAATCTTTGCGATGGCCGCGCCTTCGCTCGCGTCGTTGAACGGTGTCGCCGTGCCGTGCGCGTTGATGTAATCCACTTCGCCAGGCGAAAGCGCGGCATCTTCGAGCGCACGACGCATCGCCATCTCAGGACCGATGCCGCTCGGGTGCGGCTGCGTGAGATGGTGATTATCCGTCGAAATGCCGTATCCCGTGACCTCCGCGAGAATCCTCGCACCGCGTAGCTGCGCACTTTCCAAATCCTCCAGCGCAAGCACCGCGGCCCCTTCGCCGAGCACAAGACCGCTGCGTGCCTTGTCGAAAGGCCGCACTTTGTCGGTCGTCGCGGCTTGCAGGGAGTCGAAGCCTACGAAGACCAATTCCGAAATCGCATCGTAGCCGCCACACAACACGCGCCGGTATTTTCCCGAACGCACGAGACGAAATGCGTGCCCGATGGCGTTGGAGCCGGACGCACACGCATTCGCGATAATCTGCACCGGCACGCGAAAACCTGCTGCCTCCATGGCGTCGAGCGCAGGTTTCTGCGGCTGGTAATTTGCGAGCCAGCGAGCGCGCTCCCTCGGACGCCGCCGCTCGACCTGCGCACGGTAGAACTGCTCTCCAAACGACATCCCGCCACTCGTCGTCCCGATGATCATGAACTCCGGCGCAAACGCCGCATCCGCCCGCAACGCCTCACGCGTCGCGCCAATCATCATCCTGCTCGCACGATGCAGCCCCTTCGTAGTTCCATATGCGTCATCCGTCATTTTCCCCACCTGCCCCGCCAATTTCGAGCGGCACTTCGTCGTGTCGAATACAGTCACCGGCGTAACGCAGTCGCGCGCCTCGCGGAGTGCGCTCTCATTTTCCACCACTCCAAATCCGAGTGGGCTGACAATGCCGACCGCCGTCACAGCGACGCGGCGGGCATTGGAATGTGAGCTAGTTGTTCGAGGCACTGCCGGACGTTACGCGCAGCGGCGTGCACAAGGCAACTGCGGGAGATGTTCAGCGAGAAGTTGGCAAGCGGTGAGCAAAGCACTATGTCCGGCGCGATGGAAAACGAAGACAACCGCGAAACGTCCGCACAGCGACAGTCCATGATCCATCGTATAATGTGGTTCTTCGCAGGCGCAGGCATGAACTATCTGCTGATCGCGACACCGTTCAAATACCTGAGACAGCACCATCCTGATTGGCCGACGCTTTTGGTTTCGGCATGCAGCGTGGGAGTAAGCACGACATTCTTCTTTTTTTGGAATTACTTCGTCAATTTCCGCACCGACTCCCGCAAGCGCGACGCCTTCGCCCGCTACCTCACTGCGGTCATCGTGCTCGGCCTTATTTCCACGGGACTGCTGACAGCTTTCAAACATTTCAACGTTCTCAAACTGCAATCCTTCCCGCTGGATCTCGATGTCGTGGTGCTTCAGCTCTGCTTCGGCCCGTTGAAATTTCTCGTCTATCACTTTTGGGCGTTTCCCGTGGCCAGGAAGTGAACAGGAGTTGCCGCACCTCACGCCAACCGACTATGGCTGTCTCCATGTTGCGCACGATCCTTCTCGCCACCGTCCTCGCCTTCACCGCCGATGCCGCGCCTCTACCACAGGCGCGCGCCAATGCGCTGCGTGATCAATTTCAAACCCGCCAGCGCGAGACGAAAACGTGGTCGGCAAGTTTCACACAGAGCGTCGCGATGCCGGGGATGCGCGAGCCGGTCGTGAGCACTGGCACGCTGGCGTATCGCGCGCCGGAGCAGTTGCGGCTCGATTTTTCAAAACCTGCGGATGAATTCGTTCTCGCGCTGGGCGATCAGCTTTTTGTGCAAAAATCCGGGAAGAAGCCCGCGCTCAAGTCGCTGAGCGGCGACAATGCAGGAAAACCCTTCCAATCGTTGCTCAGCCTGCTGCGCGGCAAGCCGGTCGAGGAGGAGGCTTACACGCCGGAAGTTTCGCGCGAAGACGGACGCTACATCGTCGTGCTCACCCGCAAGCCGGATGCTTCGGGCAAAATGCCAAGGCGCATCACCAACTCGATTGATGCGGAGTCGCTCGAAGTGCGCGAGGTAATTGTCGAGCTGCCGAATGGCGGCACGCTCAGCTATCGCTTCGACGAAATCACGCGCAACCGCCCGCTCGATGCAACGCGTTTCGCAGCGCCCGCGATGCGCTGACGCATCCTTGCGCTTGTCACATTCCCGCTGCCGACTAGAGTGCGCCACAGATAATGAGTCAACGTTCAGACAACATTGGCGCGGTGCCAACCAACAACGATACGATACAGGTCGCAACGCGCCTGCTGGGGCGAATCCGTAGTGAACTGCTGGAACTCGACGGCACATTCGGAGTGGATTCGGATCTTTTCGCAGCGGGCCTTGATTCGATGGCCATCATGCAACTCGTCCTCATGCTCGAAGACGAATTCAACGTGAAGCTGCCCGACTGCTCAATCACGCGCACGACTTTCGCCACCGCGCGCCAGATAGCCGAGGCCGTCGCCACGGCCCGCACGCAATCCTGATGTCCGTGACTCAGGCCGGACGCACGGAGTTGAGCGGTGCTGACTGGTTTCTCGTCAGCGTCGAACAAATGATGCGCGCCGCAGGACAAGGCGAGCACGCCGGACTCACCGTGCTGCGGCTCGGGCCGGGTTTTGAAATTGATGCACTACGCTCTGCTGCTGCACGTCTTGCCGAAGCGAGCCCCATCGCCGCCGCACGCCTGCGCAAACCTATCCTCGGCGTCCCGCGCTGGCAGTGGAATGGGAACGCTCACGCCAATTTCCCGGTAAGCGAAGAGCGCGGAACGTGGGAAAATGTGGGCGTTGAATTGCTAAATGCGATGTCTGAATCGCCAGTAAAGTTTGTCGTTCTGCCGGAAGCCGATGGACGCGTCACGGTGCTGGTGCGTTGGCGACACAGCCTGCTAGACGGCAAAGGCGTGGAGCTTTTTCTCGCCGAGATCGCGCGACTAGCTGACGAAAAGGCCGAACCATCGCGCGAAAACTCATGGGGACCGCCTGCGCCGCGCACGCAGGGTTGGCGGGCGTTTGCACGTGAGGCAGAGAAATTCAAAGACCACTTTTACGAGCTGTCCAAACTCGGCATCCGTTCATTGGGCGGCACAAAGGCGAAAGCAGCCGAAGCGCGATTTTTTGTGGAAGAATTTAGCATCGAGGAGACCGCCCGCATCGCGGCTCGCGCGGAACAGGTGACACATGGGGTTTTTCAAATGGGCTGGTTTCTTTCCGCAACGATGCGGATGCACCTCGCCGTGCTGGAGCAACGCGGAGAAACCGCAGAGTCGTTTCAATCCGGCTGTGCAGTGCAGCAGCGCAAACGCGGTGCACGGCATCCGATTTGGCAAAATCAAGTCTCGCAGCTTTTTTTTCACATGCTCCCGGCAGAACTCGCAGACCACGCAAGCGCGGCGCGGCGACTCAATGAACAATTCGGCGAGCAGACACGCCAACGGCTCGATGCGGCGTTTGCGGCGATGACGCGGCTTTTCCGGCGACTGCCGTCACGCTTGTATCTACGCATGTTGCTGCGCAATTCCGGCGGTCATATCACTTCGTTTTTCTTTTCGCACACCGGCGAATTCCTGCCGGAGTGCAAGACGTTCTGTGGCGCGGCGGTGGAGGATGGCTGGCACATTCCCTCGGTAAGCCAGCCGCCGGGCACGGGTGTATTTTTTAGCCAGCGCGGAGGAAAACTCGCCGCCACGATCTCTTGGCGCGAAGGATCGATCAGCAACGAGGAACTGGAACTAATGCGCTCGAAAATGCGCGAGGATTTGCTCGGGATATGAAGTGCGATGTGCTCATCCTCGGCGGCGGCGGCGCAGGTATCGCGGCGGCAGTTTCCGCAGCGCGGGCGGGCGCGCACACGGTGCTCGTCGAACGCCATGGCGCTCTCGGCGGGATGGCGACTGCGGCGCTCGTTCATTCAGTTTGCGGACTTTACCTGCTGCGCACAGAACCGGGCGCGTTGCTTGCCAATCGCGGGCTGCCGGGGGAATTTGCCTCACGACTTGTGCGAACAGGTGCCTCGGCGGGGCCAGTGCGAATGGGCCGGCTCGATGTGCTGCCACATTCACCGCCGGGATTTGCTGCAGTCGCTGATGCACTCACAGCTGAATGCAAGGAACTCGATGTGCGACTTCACACGGAACTCATCGCAACACACGGCAGTGGTCGTGTGGATGCTGTGGAACTGGTCTGTCGCGGCGTGCGCATGACACTGGAACCGCACACCGTAGTGGATGCGAGCGGTGACGCTGTGCTCGCCTCGCTCGCAGGCGCGGGCACTGAGCAGGCAGAGTCCATTCATCTCCAGCGGCCCGCGTTTATTTTTGCGCTGCACACGGTGGAAGTCGCAGCACTAGGCGACGAGGGGCGCATTCATCTCGCACACCAAATTGCGGAGGCTGTGCATGACGGACGGCTTGAGCGCGGAGCGCTCGGGGCGCAGTTCCGCACGACAGGGAGAGGCTCGGAAGTTTATGCGACGGTGGATCTCGCAGGGCCGGAAAACTTCGACCCAAATTCACCTGCTCATTTATCCGCACTCGAACACACAGGGCGCAAAATTGCCGTGGAATTGTTCTCTTTCCTCCGTGCGAATCACACCGCGTTTTCTCGCGCTGAACTGGCGGCTTTTCCAGCGCGTGTCGGGATTCGCGAGAGTAGGCGCGTTTGTGGTGAAATCACAATCACCGCCGACGATGTGCTGCATGGCACCGAAACACCCGATGTGGTCGCACTAGGAACATGGCCGATGGAGTTGCGCGAAAAGGCGACGGGGCCGCGCTGGCGTTTCCCGGATGATAATCGTCCGACGCAAATCCCGCTCAGCGCATTGAAAGCGGCGGGAGTGGATAATTTATGGACGGCCGGACGCTGCATTTCTTGCGTGCATGAAGCGCAGGCTGCGCTGCGTGTGATTGGAACGTGCTTCGCCACAGGACAGGCAGCAGGCATTGCGGCTGCATGGCAGGCAAAACACGGGCGGACACCAACGGCTGCAGATGTGCGGGCACAAATCGAAATTTTGAACGGAGGTGAAACATGGCGTTGAACGTGACGGATCTTGTCGCAGCACGCGCCGCCGAAGAACCCGGTCGCGCAGCTTTGCTTCACGATGAGCAGATGTGGACGTATCGCGATCTACTCACGCGTGCGGATGCGATTGCAGAACGTCTGCGTGAAATGCTTCACGGTGAACGCGCAGCTCGCGTGGCGCTGTTTTGTCCGAATGGGCCGGATTACGTGACGCTCGCGCTGGGAATCCTGCGTGCCGGCGCCTGCCTCGTGCCAGTGGCATCCGAGCTGGCAGTGCCCGAGCGGACTACTCAAATCGCACTTACCGCTTCGCGACTCATGCTAGCTGCCGGAGCGCATCCCTGGCTGCCAGCGGAGGGCGTGAACGAGGAAGTTGCGGGTATTCACTTTTCTTGGTGCGCATTGGCTGAGACTCCGAGTTTTCCCGAAGATCGTTTCGCAGCACTAAATCCCGCGTTCGTTCGCTTCAGTTCAGGCACAACGGGAACCAGCAAGGGCATCGTGCTCAGCCACGAAACGCTGCTCGCGCGCGTGCGCTCGGCCAATCGTCGCCTGCAATTGACACCGCAGGATCGCGTGTTGTGGACACTGCCAATGGCCCATCATTTCGCTGTCTCGATTATGCTCTACTTGATCGAAGGCGCGACGACTGTGCTCCAAGATTCGCACCTCGCGGAGGAGGTGCTCACGACATCTCGCACGACAGGTGCGACAGTTTTTTACGGCTCGCCTTTTCACCTCGCGCTACTGGCTGCGGAAAGCTCGGGACGCGACTGGCCTTCGCTGCGACTGGCAGTCGGCACGGCGGCAGCGGTGCCTGCTACAACTGCGGAAGCTTTTCAAAAACGCTACGGCATCGCTCCAGCGCAGGGCTTTGGGATCATCGAGGCAGGGTTGCCGCTATTGAACACCGATGCCGCTGCCACAAAACCGACAAGCGTCGGACGACCTGATGACATCGCAGTGCGCCTGCGCGATGAGCACGGTGCGGATGTGCCGCAGGGTGAAATCGGTGAGTTGTGGCTACGCGGGCCGGGGATCTTCGATGCGTATCTTGCTCCGTGGTGCGAGCGAGCGCAGGCAACGGATGAGGGGTGGTTTGCGACGGGCGATCTGGCGTGTCAGGACGCAGACGGTCATGTGTTTCTGCGAGGGCGACGGAAGTCGGTGATCAATTTTGGCGGGATGAAATTTTTTCCAGAGGAAGTGGAAGTAGTGCTCAATACTCACCCAGCAGTGCAAGAGAGCCGCGTGAGCGGCGAGGCACACGAACGCTGGGGGATGGTGGCCGTGGCGGAGATTGTTCCTCGCGATGCAGCTCAGCCGCCGACTGGCGTGGCACTCGGTAAGCACTGCCGCGAACAGCTCGCGAGCTATAAAGTGCCGGTGCGATTTCGCGTGGTCAAAGTGTTGCCACGAACAGCGAGCGGAAAACTAAAACGATGAACTCGAACAACAAAGCCATTATGATGCGGATTTCTTCGCTCTTCGCACGACGCTGGATGCGTTTTTATTCGTGGGGAAAATTACGGCATGACCCGGCGTTCCCGACGGCGTTTGAGAAAATTGGAGAATCTTCATTGCCGCTGCTGGACATCGGCTGCGGAGTGGGGCTGCTCGCATTTTACCTACGTGAACGGGGCTTTGCGCCTGAGGTTCTTGGATTGGATGTGGACGAGAGAAAAATCCGCGAGGGTCAGGTCGTGGCCGGACAGCACTACACCGGGATCTCACTACAGACAGGCGATGCTGCTGCGCTGCCAGAGTTCTCTGGCAACGTCGCCATGTTGGATGTGCTGCACTATTTGTCGCCCTCTGCGCAACAAACCGCACTCCTTGAGATGGCGAAACGCGTAGCGCCGGGATGCTGGTGCTTTGTGCGAACAACACCAAACGATGGGAGCTGGAGGTTTCGTTTCACGCAAATCGAGGAGAGTTTTGCACAGGCGATTTCCTGGATGACGCGGCCTGTGGCTGCATTTCCCACACTTGCACATATCGAGTCGTGTTTTCCGGCGACGGAGTTCGATGCGGATGTGCGCCCGCTGTGGGGGAGCACGCCGTTCAATAGTTGGCTGCTGGCTTTCCGCCGGAGGTAGAAAGTGCCTCCGCCACGGTGCGTGCGGAGGCTGCGCCGAGTGTCATAAAATCACGCGCATGATCGGGCCACGGCTTCGGCGGTGGAAGAGTGATGGGGATGCCGATGCGGGGTCGTGTGGTGACTGTCTCCGCGGTGGTGACGAATTTTCCGGAGCGCCTGGCGAGTTCGAGTTTCCAGCGCAATAATTCGTCAGCAGTAAGCTGGTGTCCGGCAAGCATGGCGGCGGCGAAATTGAAGCGGTGGCTGCGCTCGCGGGAGCGAATCTGGGAATCGTAGATGATGCTGTGCGCGACGATGTGCGTGACGTCGGGATCATCAATCCACTGCTCCACGGGAACGGAGCTACCAAGGCCACCATCCCACAGTAATTCATCGTCTATTTTTCGTGGAGCGATGATGCCGGGAAGTGCGCAGCTCGCGAGCATCGTTTCAACAAGCGGACCGCTGTTGCGGAGTTCGACACGATTGGTGCGGAGGTTGGTGACGGCGATGTGAAGGCGGGCGGCGGAGCAGTCTTCGATGCGGAGGTCGCCGACGAGTTCGTGGAGCAGTCGCTTGAGATGCACGCCTTTGAGTAAAGCGGGAAAGCCCGGCAAGCCGAACAAGACACAAGGCCCGCGAAAGTGCGAACGCCATTCGCGGAATTTTACGCGCAGTTTTGGATGAGTGAAGGTGGCCTCCATTTCATCGAGACAAAGCCCGGCCGCGTAAAGACCGGCGACAATGGCGCCTGCGGAAGAGCCCGCGACGCACGCAGGGCGATGACCTGCGGCGATGAGCCCGCGAAGAAATCCAAGGTGCGTGGCGAAGCCGAGAAACGAGGAACCGAATGAAACTGCGAGGCGGGTTTCAGGCATGTGTGGTGTCTGTCTTTTGCACGGAGCGAATGCGAAGGAAAACTGGAACGCCCGCGAATGCCCACGATGCGGAGACGAGGAATCCGCTGAGTGAAATGAACACGGCGATGGCGGGCTCAATTCCACAGAGCGGCGGGAGGAGGGCTTGCATCGTCGTTTCACGCAAGCCGAGTCCGGAGATGGTGACGGGCAGCATCGAGACGACATCCATCACAGGCATGATGCTGAATGCATCCGCCAGCGGAATGCCGCCCGTAAAGGCGCGTGCGGTAAAATAGAAGATTAGAAAATAGCAGGCATGACTGATAGTGGAGAGCGCAAATGCGGCACATGCGCGGCGACGGTCAGCGAAGAATGTGTCGAATACCGCGGCTATCTCAAAGATGCGGGCGCGGAGGGGAATCCATTGCGGAGTGCGCCGCAGCAGTGGGGCGCGGCTGGAGATGAACCACACGATCAACGCGCCCGTCACAATGCCGAGCGAGATGAGCACGGCGTGGAAGAGCGCGGCCGTGGCGGGCGTCTGGCGAAACCACTCACCGCGAATCATCGCGACGATGAACGTCCAAATAATGATGGAGACGAAACCGCTGAGCCGATCCATCAACACAGCTAGAACACCGCCGATTTTCCTCTGCGGAAATTGCAGTGCGAGGAACGCGATTTTTACGGCATCGCCGCCGGCCATTCCTGGGAGAAAGAGCGAAGTGAACATACCGAGGAAGTGCAGCGCGGCGGCGCGACGTAGTGGCAGGGCGACGCCGGCGAGGTGGAGGCAGCACCACCAACGGAGGAGGCTGGCGAGTTCGTTCAGGCCGGCGGCAAGCCATGCGGGCAGGAGCCACCCCGGCGCGGACGGGCGCGGGAGCGTAGCGATTTGTTCACGCAGTGCTGGGTCGCGCAGCAGCCATGCGAACAGCGCGATCGTGAGCGCGAGCCGGAGGATGAGCCAGAGGTAGCGTTTCATCGTTCCATATTCAGACGATTGCGGACGTGGCGGGATCGCCGAGCCATGAGCCATGTCGAGACATGAGCTTCACCAGCCCGCGCGAATAGCGTGAAAGCGTGCTCGCGCCGGAGGCCATGCAGGCGATGTTTTTCTCCATGTGGCATTGCATGAAACGACTGATCGCACCGGGGTATTTTTTACCGAGCGCGAGGCCGGTGTGATACATCGCGAAAATTCTGCCGTCGTAAAAATAGCCGATGAGCTCCTGCCATGCACGCAGCCAGTCGTTCATTTGTCGGGCGTATTTGGCAGGTGTCTCGATGTTGTCGGCGAGGATTTCCGCAGAGCGCAACGCGAGCATGAGGCCGGGCGAAAGCATCGGATCCACAAAACCGAACGCGTCGCCGACCATGACCCATCCGGGGCCGTGGCAGCGCTCGGAGATGAGCTGATAATTCGTGTAGCTCGCCACTTTCGTGAGCCGCTGACGGTTTACGCCTGCTGCGGAAAGCGCGGGGTCGCGTGCGATGGCGGCTTCTAGTCGTTGCTCTGGTGTTTCACCAAGACGGGCCGCTTCGTCACGATTGATGACGACGCCAACCGACAGTCGGTCGCGCAGCGGGATGCGCCAGCTCCAACCGACGGCGAGACGCGTGATGACAATTTGCCCGCGTGGCTGCGGCTCCTCGAATCCGGCATAGTGGGCGAAATATGCGGCGTCTTTGCGTGTGCCGACGGTTGCCGGGATTTCGAGCACACGGGCAAAAGTGCGTGCACGGCCCGTGGCGTCCACAAGCAAGTCGGGCTGCTTGCCACCGAGTGATGGCACGGCGGCGAGGGATTCAGCGGAGAGTTGAAGTGTGTCTGCGCCGGTGCGCTCTACTTTCGCGCGCTGCGCGACCCGTGAGACGCCGAGTTCGATGGCGCGCTGCTCGATGATCGAATCGAACTCAGCACGCGGGACGTTGTAGGCGAAAGTGGGAAGCTTGCACTTGGAGACGGACTGGAAGTTGAACGTGATCGTGCTGTCGGGCCCAAAGACAAATGTCGCACCGGGTTTGTGCTGGCCGATTTCCGCG
>JBEIQV010000186.1:0-6649 GCA_040376335.1 Verrucomicrobiia bacterium
CCGCTCCTATTCGTTTGCAAAAGCTAGAATGGGAATCTGGTCAGGTCTCCGTTCATGAAAGTCCAATGAGTGCTGCCGGCGCGCGCGATACCCTGCACATTTTTCCCGTTCGTATATAGGATGAGGCGG
Organism: Verrucomicrobiia bacterium; assembly: GCA_040376335.1. GTDB lineage: Bacteria > Verrucomicrobiota > Verrucomicrobiia > Chthoniobacterales > Chthoniobacteraceae > SXWH01. The sequence goes on from JBEIQV010000186.1 coordinate 130, forward strand.
TGACCGTCGCTATACCACCAGGCGGTGTGCGCGTCTTTCGGACTGGGAGCACCCATGAAGATGCACTCGCCGTATGGCTGTCCTTCAAATTTTGCGTTCGCAGCTCGGTTGGCGTGTGTTTTGTTTTGGGGAACTGGTGATTCGTGGGAGAAATACCTCAGTTTCATCATCTCCTCACTGTGCTGCGCTGCGGCGGCGCTGAGTCTTTCGGAAAGCAATTGAGGGCGGAGTCCGAGCACGACGCGGCGTGCATTTAGAATTTCCGTATATTGGGCTTGTTCGATTTTCGCCCAGCGCAAAGCGGCGTTGGCTGCTATGATGTAGCGATGGAATTCACGGAGCGAAATGATGGGTTCGAGTTCGCTGGCGAGTGTTTTGATTTCCTCCGAGGCACCCTCGGCGGTCAGCGCGGCCACGAGGTCGAGCTTGCTGGCATCCGTGCCCGCTCCATCACACCAGCTTTGATCGCGCCGGATTTCGGCGACCCATTGCGCTGCATCAAGGATTTGCACGATGGGCGCGACGCTGCCGGGCTTCAGCTTTTGCATCAGATGCACGTGAGCTTTTTCGGCGGCGGCGAATGCACGGTCCATCGCGGCCAGCTTGTTCTTGTCCTTGTGATGATCCGTTTGCACCAGCGGGAGCGCTGTGGCGACGGCGGCCTCGTAGTCAGCGGACGCTTTGCGCAACACAGCGATTTGTGGATCGCCGGGCTTCACGAGCGGGAGCTTCTGCCGGAGCGTGGCTAGTGCGGTGATTTGCGCACGATCTAGTGCAGCGCGGAAATCGCGGTATGCATCTGCACCACCGCAACGGAGACGGAGAATGGCGGCGGCACGTCTCGGCACATTGGGAAGGAGGAGTTGCTGGCAAACTGCACTGCGCTGCGGTGCAGAAAGCGGCGCACCAAGCGGCTGTTCGGCCAAGGCGTTTGCTGCGAGGACTAGAATTAGAAAGAAGCGCATCATCTTGGGTGGTTGTATTCGGCCTACCGGGCAAACTCGGCGATGCACAATCAACGCGTTGTCATCGGCCCCATCTTCACGACTTCGAGGTCGCGCCCTTTCACCTGTCGGAGAGGTTCGATTTCATTCCACTTCCATCGCTCGTCGGGCGCGCCGCTGATGAACCAGTCGCCGCCATTATCCGCGAGGATGAGGCCGTAGCGTTTCATACCGTCGAGCAGCGCTCGCGCAGTCGGCGGGAATTTACTCGTGTCGAAATCCGCGCGTAGCCGCACACGCATTCCCATCGGCGGGAGCTTTGGATCATTTGAGCGGCTGGCGAAATGCGACGCCGGCGGCACGTAGGCGCGGCGCGTTTTTGTGACGGTGAATCGCAGCGCGTGTTTCAGCTCGTGGCGCTCGCCGATTTCATCGTAGCGCGCGAGGCCTGGCAGCACGGGCAGGCCAGCGGCATCGCTGCTCGTCCATCCTGCTGGGCGTGCCTTCGGATTTCGCAGGTTGAAAATCGCGCCGCTTCCCGCCTTCCACCGCTTCCCGCCGTCGAGCGGAAATGCGCTCCACAATTCGTAGAGCATCAGATTATCGCGATCCAAAATCAGCACGTGGCGGTCGCCCTTCGCATCTGCGCCACCCTCGATGGGCGCATTCGCCGGAATCGGATACGGCCCCGGATCACTCTCGTCCTTATATTCAAATTCGACCGGCACGCGCGGCTGTTTTCCATCCACGACGATATATGGAATGCCTGCTGGCTGCCCTTTCCAAATGAGGCCGAAGTCCGCGTGCAGAGGTTTGTCCGCGCCGATGCTTGCGATGAGTGTCGCGCTCGCCGGGTCCACGGGATCGCGCGAAATGTCGCGGTTCCATTCGTCATTTGGCGGCAAGAGCAATCGTCCGCCGAGATTGGCGTTTGGCCCAAGCGGAAAAGGCGCATCCGCTGCGATGGAGGCGGCGCAGAGAAGGAGCAGCGCGGGTATTTTCACAACGAGTGCGTGCTAGTATCCGCCCGCGACGCCTTGGGTGGAGAGCATTTCGCCACCGTATTTCGTGGTGCCTTCACCCAGCGGATTTTCGATGGCGAGTCCGCTGAGAAGCGGGGCTTCCGTATCCTGCGCGATGGTGCGGAGTTCCTCGAAGAAGAAATGGCCGGAGCTGAGCGCGGGCGAGTAGTAGGCGCGGAGGTTGTGGCCGGGCGAATCCGAGAGGCTGTAGAATGCGTTGATCTGATCGATGCGCACGCTGTTCGGGAAGTCGCGGATGGTCGTTGTCGGGAAGGTCGCCATCCAGTTTCCACCCGCGTCCACGACGACCATCTGCGTGCCAATGGTTTCGCCGTTTGCGTTTGTGAGCGTGAGAACCAGCGTGGAGCCGGGATCGGCCTCGCCGCTGTAGATCGGCGCGAGTGGGAGAATCGGCGGACGATAATTGTCAGGCGACTCGACTACATAGAGGCCGCCGAGCGGCAGGGTGCGATCCAGTTCCTTGCGGTGCCACTTGTTGAAGCGGTCGTAGAAATACAGGAATGGCGTTGGTGGCGGCGGATTGCTAACGGTGAGTTGGGCCTGCGCTTTCAACTCGTAGTCGTTGAGGCCGCCTTTGTTCAACAGGCTGTCGCCGCTCTTGCGCTCGTTGACGTCGTCACCGGGAGCGCTGGTCCACTGGATATCTGCGCCATTCACAAGCGTCGCTCCGCTCTTCACGCTGGCAGCGACTTTTACCTGATAGGTGATCGTGATTTTGCCGCCGACCGGGATGTCGAACAGGCCCGTCACATGGCCCGATCCATCGAACGTTGCAGCCTTGGTGACGACTGCGCCGCCGCTCGCCTGAGTGCTGACGCTGACGAACTGCAAGCCCGCCGGGAGTGTGTCGGTGAAGAGCGTCTCCCACGCCGTGGCACCGCTGCCTGCGGCATGACCGATGTTGACAGTGAAGGTGATCGTGTCGCCGGGTTTTGGTTGAGCGGGGCCGCTGGTGATTTTTTTGTCGAGTGAGAGGATCGGCTCGACGACCGGCGTGCGCACGGTGTTGCTGATCACGTTCGCAGGAAGCAGATCATTCGTGCCGTCGCCGGTGAGATCAAAGCGCGGCGCGAAGGTGTTTGCCAGCGTGCGACCCTGCTGGTTGGCCGAAACGTTGAGCACCTGTGCGTTGAATTCGACGATGACGTATTGGCGACCAACGTCGTCTGTGTTGGTCAAGTTTCCGAGGCGGAAGAAGACATCGGTTCCATTACTCCAGCCATCGGCGTCGCTATTCGCAGTGTTGCTGATCGCGGTCGCCGGGAGAGTAAATGAAGGCGTTGCATTCGAATCGGTCGTTCCGGCTGCCGTGCCGAGCGTGCTGCTCGATATGAGCGTTCCGTTGCTGGACACGAACGCAAGGCTCGCAGTTCCATCATCGAGGAAGCTCATGCCGGAAGGCAGGTTGTCAGCGATGACATAGTCGTTGAGCAGCCCGCCGGGCAGCGCGACAACAAGTCGGTAGCGAACAGTTTCGCCGATGGTGACGTTGTTGCCTGTCGTGCCGACATTGCTCGTGGAGACGATGCTCTTCACTGGATCAAACGGGAACAACTCACCGAAGAGATAGCCGCTTGCCGTCGTGTTTTGTGCAATCGTGATATTGCTGATCACGTCGTTCGTCACCGTGCCCGAAGGCGCGCCGCTGGTGTCCTTGCCATCGGGGTATCCCACAGGCTGCGTGGTTTCGGTGATTGTGTAAGTGCCGGGGCGGAGGTTGGTGAAAGAATACGCGCCTGCAGCGTTGGTCGTCGCCACGATGGGCGCGATGGCACCGAGATCGTCCGTGCCGGTGAGTGTGACGGTCGCGCCGGGGATGCCGCTTTCAAACGCATCGAACACGCCGTCGTTATCAAGATCACCATACACATTGCCGGACAGTGACGCCGGATTCAGCTCGCCGAAGTTGTAGCCGGTCGCATCCGTGCCGCCGGTGAGAACGATGCTGGTGATCGCGTCTCCGGGCGGCGGATTGCCCGCAGTGCCGCCGGATGTGCCAGCCGCGTCATTTCCATCAAGGAAACCGACCGGCTGCATCTCGGTGATTGTGTAGCCGCTCGCATCGCTCGGACGTAAATTCGTGAACGAATAGAGGCCCCCGCCTGCGGTCGTCGTGGATACGTTCACGGCTGCGCCGAGGTCGTCCACTCCGATGAGCGTAACGGTTACACCGTCAATACCCGTCTCTCCACCGTCAATCGCACCGCTGTTGTTGTTGTCGCGATACACCGTGCCCGCGAGCGACGAGAGCGCGAGCGGCAGTTCGCCGAAAAGGTAGCCCGTCGCCGCGACGTTCGTGCCGATGATGACGCCCGTGATCGCATCGCCGGGAGGCGGATTACCATCGCTGCCGCCCGCCGTGCCGACGGTGTTCAGGCCGTCGAGGAAGCCCGTGGGTTGCGTCTCGGTGATCGTGTAGCCGGTCCCGTCGCTCGGGCGGATGTTGGCGAAGGTGTAGTTGCCACTCGCATCCGTCGTCGTGCTCACATTCACCGCGCCGCCGATGTCATCCGTGCCGGTCAGCGTGACCGTCACGGTTTGGATTCCCGTTTCGCCGCCATCAATCACCCCGTCGTTGTTCAGATCGCGATACACCGTGCCCGCGATGCTCGATTGCGAGATGATCAATCCGTAGTCCTCGATTTCGCCGAAATTGCCAGTGCCCACGGATCGCTCGTCCACGCTCGCGGTGCCAGCGTTGTCGGTGAGCGCATTGTCGCTGAGGCGGAGGCGCAGGAAGCTCTGCCCCGTCGTGAGTGCAGGCAGTGAGGCCCAGTTCAGCGTCACGTTTTGCTGCGCGGCATTAACCGGCACAGACACGCTCGTAAATTCACCGACTTGAAACAGCCCGTCGCGGTTGAAATCAATCCATGCTTGCAGTGTGCGCGCCGCGCCGGAGTTGTTGAAAACGGAAACCGTCGTCGAGTAGCTCGTCTGCCCGACGGCGATGTTGTTCACCGTCGCAATGCCGTCCTCATCGTCGGACGTGAAAATGTCATCCCCCGTGGCAAGCGCGCTGTTTTGCGCCGTGGCCTCGGTATCCACAGCCGCACCGATGCGGATGGTATTCGAAAGTCCCTCGCGCGTCTGGGTGCCATTATCATAGGTGGCCGGAGCGTCGCCGTAGTCGTTGTTATTGATGTTAAACGCGAAAATGATGTGCGAATCGTTCGTGCCGTTACTCTTCACTCGATCCTTACCGGGAGGGCTTCCGGCTGCTGTCCCGATGACGTTGGTTGGAATGTCCGTCGAGTGAACCGTAGTGGCGAGGTAGGAAAGGCCCGTCGCATCGCTGTAAAAGACATGACCCTGGCCAACAAGCTCACCCGTCTGGCCCAGATAGTCGTTTGCACTGCCGCCGAGGTAAGTGGAGAAGTCCTTCAAGGTCAGCGCACCGTTGAAAGTCGCTACAAAAATGTCGAAAGTGGCACCGCCGAAGGAACTGTCGAAGTAATTGCTCGGAGGCGAGGTATCGAGTGTCGGAAAACTGCCGGTCGTGGTGCCAAATACGAGCAACCGATCTGCGCGAATATCGTAGGCAATGCCGCCGATGCGATCATCGCCAGCGCCGCCTAGATACGTAGTCTGGAAACCCGTGCCGAGACTGCCGTTGACGGGGATACGCGAGGCAAAAGTATCGTAAGCTCCACCCCCGATTGCGGCCTGCCCGCCACCTGCGCTGCTGGGCATATCGTTGGAGCTGGTGGTGCCAGCGACGAAGTAGTGCGTATCCGTCGCCGTCACGACTGCTGCCGCAGTATCAGAGCCGCCGACGTTGCCCTCCGTGCTCGATCCTCCGAGATACGAAAACACGTCAAATGCTGCAGGCGTGGTCGCCGAATCTGTAATCACGCCGGTGAGAATTTCCGTCGCGCCGGCAATGGTCGAGTCCACCGCGTTCACCAACCCCGGGAGGCCCGCGTTGCTCGCAGTCGTCACGGCGAAGACAAGCTTCGTCATGTCCGGCGTCATCGCGACGCCGGTGAAATACTCATCGCTGGTGCCACCCACGTAGGTCGCCCATGCCGCTGTCGGCGTCGTCAAAGCATTGGTGTAACGCACGATCACACCTTCGAGCGCACCGGCAAATGTCGCATCCGGCCCGATGTTCGCCGCCGGGATTTCGCCGACCGGGATCGCCGCCGCCACACGTCCGCCTACATAAAAGGCATCATTGCTCACCACTGCGACGGAGTTGAGCATATCCATCGTCACGGGCGTCGCATTGAACGACCGCGTGGCGAGGTTGGTTGAGTAAATTTGGATTTGTCCGGAGCTAACGCCCAAAATGACACGCCCGTCCGGAAACAGCTCAAGGTCCGACGCCATGTTCGCAAGCTTCTGGTTCGACACGCCGCCAGTCGGGCTGACGATTCCCGTGCTCGTCCAAGCGGTGATATTCAGGCCGTCATTGCTAAAGCGGTAGATATAGATCTGATTCGCCAGCGTGCCCTGCGCGAAGCCAGCGTTCACCTGCATATATTGGTTGATGGCCCCGGTCGGACCATAGTTCGCGTTCGTGATAATCTCACG
>JBEIQV010000197.1:0-6366 GCA_040376335.1 Verrucomicrobiia bacterium
GCGCGAGCTGCCAGATGCGGCTGATGGTTTCCACACCATCCCAGCCGGGCGGCATCCGCACATCCACAAATGCGACTGCAAAAGGACGACCGTCGGTTTCCGCCTGCTGGATCGCATCCACGCCGTCGCGGCCCTGAAAGGCTGAGCAAATTTCAAAGCCATCCTGATGCGGCGCGGCCGGAGTGGACACGCCGAAAAGCTGATCCTCGAAAGCGGTAAGCTCGGCATTCAGCACCTGCGTCGGAGTGAGGATTTTGCGGAAGTCCTCATGGATTGAGCGATTGTCGTCAATAATCAGGATGCGGCGGTTGGTGCTCATGAAATTTAGATGGCGGGCATCGGCTCTTGCGCTGCGATTTTAATGGGCAGTTCCAAGGTGAAAACAGCGCCAAGGCCCTGTCCATCGCTGGTAGCGGTGAGATTTCCCCCGACTTCCTTGGCGGCGTTTGCCGAAGAGTGCAAGCCGAAGCCGTGTCCGCTTTTTTTGGTGGTGAAGCCGTGGTTAAAAATGAGCGTCATATTTTCCGGGGCGATGCCGCAGCCGTTGTCGCGCACGATGATGCGGACGAGATTTCCGCTATCGCCGCATGTGGCGGTAATTCTGAGAATACGCTCATTCTTGGGTTTCTCGCCCAGTGCCTGCCGGGCGTTGGTGATCAAGTTGATCAGGATTTGCAGGATCTTGTGCCGGTCTGTGGAAATTTCCGGCAGCGTCGCGGGGCACTCGGTTTTCACGGCGATATTTTCCCGCTGAAGCTCAGCCCCGGCCATGCGCAGCGCCTCGGTGACGAGCGATTCGGGCGTCAGGTTTTCCATGACACTGCTCGTCTTTGCATACGTCTGCTGCATGGCGACGATGTCCTTGATGTGCGCCACGTTTTTCATGAGTTGCTCGGCCTCGGCGAGGCGGATGGCTTGCTCCGCTTCGAGCTGCTGTGCAAGGGTTGCGATGTAGCCCGGCAACACGGCACCCTTGCCGCCGTTGCCAAAAAACCCGGGCAGGTCGCCTTTGTTCGCATCCAGCAAGTCGGCGATTCTGCGGATGCTGATTGCCTTGGTCTGGCGCGCATTCTCCGCGAGCAGAGTGGCGGAGACGTTCACGCTGTTGAGCACGTTGCCGACGTTGTGCAGCACGCCCGTGGCGACTTCGGCCATGCCGGCGTGGCGGGAGGTTTCGACGAGTTTTTTGTGCAGTTCATCGAGCTGGTGCTGTGCGCGGTTGCGCTCGGTCACGTCGTTGGCCAGGACAATCTTCGCCACTTTCCCGGCGAAGACGATGGCGTGCGCGGTGAGTTGCACCTCGATGAGCTCGCCGTTCTTCTTGCGATGTTTCCATTCACCCGCATCGAGCGATTTTGCACCGCTGCGGAAAGTGCGTGTGACCAGCATTGGATCGGCTCCGTGGGTGATTGCAGGTAGCGAGAGGTGGGCGAATTCCTCCGGCGCGTAACCGTAGTGGCGCATCGAGGCGTTGTTCACGGCGACGAAATCGAGCGTTTCGAGATTCACTACGAACATGGGCATCGGGTTGTTCTCAAAAAGATTCCGGTAGCGCATCTCCGAGTCGCGCAGGGCATCCTCGGCATGTTTGCGATCCTGCACCTGCTGATGGAGCACGCTTGTGCGCGCGAGCACGTTTGCTTCGAGATCCATCTGCGCCTGATTGATGGTTGCGTCGCGCTTTTGAATTTCAACGAGCAAGTTGTTGAAAGCCTCCGCGAGGTGCGCCGCCTCTGCGTCATTTATATCTTCTGCGCGCAAGGTGAAGCTGCCCTCCTGCACTACGGTATCCACGGAGTGCGCAAGCTTCACGAAGGGCTCGGACACGACAGGCTGGAGCCGGCTGGCAATTCGTCGCGCTGCAAATGCCGAGAGGCCGAGCACGAGGAGTGTGATGGCGGCGTAGCCCAGCAAGTGCGCGTAGAGCGGAGCGAGGCTGGTTTCCACGACGAGCGTGCCGATGGATTTGTCGCCGCTGAAAACCGGCTTGTAGTGCCGCATTCGGATGAGACCGAGTTCGGTTTTCTCTCGCGACTCGGATTCGAGCTGTGCTGGCAGGTTGGCGCTGTTTTTTTGCGAGCGCGCAAAAATCCGGCCATCCGCGAGGAAGACTGCGGCACCTGTGATGTCGGGCTGTGACGCGATTGCATTCAGCGCGGCGGTCATCGGCTGGACGGTGCTGAATTGAAGCGGGAGCCGCGCGCTTTCCACGGCGACATTGCTGAAAGTGACGAGCGTGCCGCGCATGGCGATGTAGCGGGAGACGAAATCGAACGTGAGGAATAGGACGCCCGCAATCACCAGCGCCGTGCTGTTCGCGAGCATCGCGATGCGTGTGACTTTGCTTCCGAGCGTGAGACTGCCGAGTCGCTGTTTGATTTTTTCCTCGATGCGCGCGAGACGGCCTTTTGGTGGCTGCGGCACGGGCACTGGTGCGGGCGCGGCGACTGGCTTTGGCGGGGCGACTGGTGTTGCTGTCACTACGTCAATCGGCCCGGCTGACTCGATGGAGCCATCCGGCAACGGCTCGGGAGCTGACGCTGGCTGTGACATGTCGCAGATGTAGAAAAACCAGCGCTGCAATCGCAGCTTCCGCGCCAGAGGCGGCACGCATTTTCTCCGGGAAAGCTCAGACTCCCGCCGTCGCGAGACCTTCGCGCTTGGCGTGTTCACTTTCCATGCCCGGCGGCACCCAGAGTTCGCCGAGCGAGCGTCCGCCGTCGGCGTGAAAGTGCAGCGGGAGCACGGCGCAGTTGTTCACTTTGAAGCGGTGGATGAAATCATAGTAGCCGCGCATCGCCACGGCATCCAACTCCGCCGGCTGCAACTGCATCAGCCATGCGATCGCGTTCATGAAATGCCCGTGGCAAAAGACAAACGCCCGCCGTTCGGTGCGCGTTGCGAGGCGCTCGATGGCGTCGTTTGCGCGCCGGATGAAATGCGCGAACGACTCCGCATTCGGCGCGGTGTGGTGCGGGTCGCAACGTTCCCAATATGCGTGCGCCATCGCCACGCGTTCTTCCTGCGTCGTGCCCACACACAGCGCCGGTTCGAGATACTGCACCTCCTGCACCGGCCATTCCTCCACGCACACACCGGGGAAACGCGCCATGGTCGCCTCCGCCGTCTGCCGTGCGCGCAGGTAGGGCGAGACGACAATCAACTCCGGCACCACCGTGAGCGCCTCTGCGAGTTGCTGTGCCTGGCGAAAACCGAGCGCGCTCAGCGGATACGTCGCCGCCTCCGTCGTGCGACCGCCTGCATTGGCCACGCTTTCCCCGTGGCGGATGAACCACACCTCCCTATGATTTTGCATCGTCTTCGAGTTTTTCAATCCGCCCTGCGGAAAAGCGCATCACACCTCCGAGCAGCAAAAATCCCCCCGCCATCAGCCAGCGCGCCGCGAGATATTTAGTGTAGCTCGATTGCGGGTCGTCCCGCCGGTGCTCCTTGCTCGTGTCGCCGCGCATCGCATACGCGACGCCCGAGCGCATCGTCTCCACAGCATTCCAGCCGTAGTAGAGCGCGACCGCGAAACAGAAGATGGAGAAAAGGCGCATGGTTGACGGTTAGCGTGGCGAGTGTCGGGTGACTGGTGACTGGTGACTGGTGACTGGTGACTGGTGACTGGTGACTGGTGACTGGTGACTGGTGACTGGTGACTGGTGACTGGTGACTGGTGACTGGTGACTGGTGATGAGGTGTGGGTCAGGATGGACGTGCCTTGCGCTGCTGACCAGTCACTATTCACTAGTCACCAGTCACAAAATCCCGCCACTCGTCATTTCAGATCAGCCCCAGCTTCATCTTCCCCGCCTCGGAAATCATCGCCTGATTCCACGGCGGGTCCCACACCAAATCCACGCTCGCCTCGCCGACGCCGGGCACGCTCTCGATTTTCGCACGCGCTTCCGCCGCAATCGTCGGGCCCATGCCGCAGCCGGGCGCGGTGAGCGTCATTTTTACGAGCACCTTTGCGGGCTGCGCCTCGGGTTGCTCTACCACGCAATCATACACCAGACCGAGGTCCACGATGTTCACCGGGATCTCCGGGTCGTAACACGTCTTGAGCTGCGCCCACACCGCCTTTTCATCCACGCGCTCATCGCTCGTCAGCTCAGGCGCAGGCACCGAAGCTCCGCCGACCGGCAGCCCGAGCGCATCGCCATTCGCCTCCGTGATGCGCGCCAGCCCGAAATCCGTCCCCACCGTGTAACTCCCGCCGAGCGCCTGCGTGATCATCACCTGCGTGCCCGCCTTCAGGATGAACCTCTCTCCGCTCGGAATGCGGATCGCCTCGCAATCCCGCGTCAGTATTTTGTGATTATCTTCCATGCCGGTGAAAGTGACGCCCCTTTCCGCAAAAGGAAAGGGCGCAGTGGCGTGCCTGAGCCGAAACGATGCAGATGAAACCATGAAGAGCATGAAGGACATGAAGATGAGACGCGTGTTTTCGGGACGCTGGTGGCGCGGGCCATTTCGCTTCAATGCATTTGCACATTCCCAGTGCCTTCATGCTCTTCATGTCCTTCATGGTGAAAATCAACTGCATCGCTTGGCGTCTTTGCGCCTTTACGCGAGAAATCAACATCCATCAACGCAGACGGCGTGGACGAGGATGTTTGCGAGGGAGTGCATGGGAGTTTCTTGGTTTGAAAAAGATCGTCCATTTTCCATCGCGCGCTCCAAGCGTGAAATCGAGGGATGGAACGCCGTTCTGCCGTCCCTGCGGGACTTTGGCTTCGTTGATGCGCAGGAACCCAGTGCTGAAGCACTGCGCTATCTTCTTGGGTGGGTGGTTTTCAGGGATTCGGCCAAAGGCCGATGTAAAATATTTAGTCCGGCACTTTTCCTCCGTGCGGGGCTGGAAACTCTGGATAAATGTGCTCGCCATTGGGGGGGCGTGATGCAAATTCCCCAGAACTGCTTATACAGTCGGATGTAAAACCGTGACGGGTTTCATTGGTGAATTGGATGTCTGCGCTGTGCCCGTCGGTGCTCGTTCTCAATCAACTCATTCCATTCCCATGAAAACCAAAACAACGAAACTCGGAATCACGCTAGCCGGAGTGCTGGCATTCATCGTCACCTCTGCCCATGCCGATACTTTTGGCAGCGGGGGCAATGCGTTCACGATTGATTTTGTGGACATCGGCAATGCTGGCAACGCGGATGACGCGGGGGCGGGTGGTAGCCCTTCTGAATTCACTCCCTTCGGCGGGGTGTCTTATGGTTACCGAATGGGAACGTTTGAGATCGCGCAGGATGCGATTACGAAAGCGGCGGCTTCGGGCGTGCTCAATCTCGGCGGAGGGGCATGGTCGGCCACGCAGTCGGCAGCGAATATGACGTGGTTTCAGGCGGCGGCCTTTGTGAACTGGCTGAACACGAGCACGGGGCACGTGGCGGCGTATCAGCTCGACATTGGACTGACGACGCTGACGCTGTGGGACGGCCTGACGCAAGCATGGCAAGCAGGTGGAGAGAACCTGTATCGGCACAGGGACGCGTATTACTTTCTGCCGAGTGAAGACGAGTGGTATAAAGCGGCATACCACAAGAACGACGGAGTGACGGCGAACTACTGGGACTTCGCGACTGGGAGCAACGTAGTCCCTACAGCGGTGATAAGCGGGACAGGAGCCGAGACGGCGGTGTATTTTGGTAACGGAGCCGTCTCGCCTGCGGCGGTGAATATGAGTGGCGGGCTGAGCGCGTATGGGACGATGGGGCAGAATGGAAATGTGTCTGAGTGGACCGAGAGTGCTTTTGACGAGACAAACGATTCATCGTCCGAGGGTCGCGCGTTCCGCGGTGGACACTGGGGCAGCGCCGAGCTCCCGCTGCGCGCCTCGTTCCAAAACAGCTTCTCGCCGGAGTTCTCGAACGACGGCATCGGATTCCGTGTTGCGAGCGTCCCTGAACCCTCAAGCACGGTGTTGATGTTGAGCGCCGGTGTGCTCGCATTAGCACGGAGACGCCGCCGCGCAGCCCTTTGATCTTTGGCACTCTGCCCTTTTCCTTTTTGGCGGGCCTTGGGGCCGGGGCTGTAAGGTAATCTCAGCCCGGATTGGTGTTCGTCTTCAAAACTACCTTCACCTTTTTCCCCGCGTCGGCGGGGGCGGCGAAGCTGTCCACGAGCGTGGGGGCTTGGGCGGGTGTGGGAGCTTCGGCTTTCACGACGGGCGGGGCGCCGAGGGCTTGGCGGAGGGCGCTTTCGACGAGCTGGGCGCAGTGGATTTTCATCGGGGGAAGCGGGCCGAGCGGGGCGCTTAGGGCGGCTCCGTCCATGGCGAGGGCTTCCTCGGGGGTCTTGCCGCGGATGAGTTCGGTGGCGAGGCTGGCGACGGCGATGGCGGTTTCGCA
>JBEIQV010000361.1:0-2913 GCA_040376335.1 Verrucomicrobiia bacterium
CGTTTGCGTATCCCTGCCACGAGTCGCTGCCTTTGGCGCCGATCCACGGGACGCTGCTGCCCCATACGACGAGTCCATGCGTGCGCGATGCATCGAGCAGTTCGCGCTTGAACCACTCTTTTTGCGCTGCGCCCATCATGCTCTTGGCGGGGCTGTCGGGTGTTTTCTCGGTGTCGCGCTCGCTGCGAAGATCCGTGAGGATGAATCGCACACGCCCCACGGTGAATGCTTGGTAAATCGCCGCGTCGCCCCCCCCCGCAGGCAGCGGGTAGTGGGGTGAGTATTCGCGATAAATAGTGCGCGAGGCCGGGCGTGCGGGCGAGCGCTTGTCGGCGTCGTTCGGACCGAAGTCGTGGTCGTCGTAAATGTATGCGAGCGGGACGTTGCGGTAGAGCGCACCCTGCGTGGTGGAGGAGAGTGTCGTATCCCACGCTGCGCGGAATGAACGCGGGTCGTTGCGCGAGATATTGCAGTAATGGAAATCGCCAAGATGAATCAGCAACGCGGGCCGTTTGCGGGCGATGGTGTTGAAAACCTCATGCTGCGATCCCGTTCGCGCGCAGGAGCCAAATGCGAACGCAAAGTTTGCGGGCTGCCCCTCCGGCGGAAACGTGCGCACCATCGCAGGCGGAAAGGATGCTGGCGCTCCTTTGACTTCCAAAGTGCATTGGTAGTCGGTCAACGGGCGGAGGTGTTCGAGGCGGAATATTGCGACAGTCTGCGATGGGTTGAGCAAAGGCTCGGGCTTGAAAATGAGAGGCTCGCCGCCGGCTTCGCGAACTAGCAGGCGCGGGTTGAGTCCGGGCGGGATTTTGGTTTTCACCACGCCGCCTGTGGCGGTGACTGCACCGACCCACATCGTTGGAAATCCCTTCGGTTTTTCCGGTGGGCGAAGATTCGGCCCGGGCTCTGCGAATGAGCGCGCGGTGCTGGCGGCGGCGAGACCGGCGAGGGTTTTGATGAATTTACGACGTGGCTGCATGAATTGGAGTAACAGGAAACTTTGACCGCTATACAGAGAGATGCTTAGAGAGCGAAGCTTCATCGTCGTCGTTGCCTGACGATGGAGTGGCGGCTAGCTTCGCGAAAAGATGAGCATCCGAAACATCCACACCGGCACCAAATTCACGGCGCGTCGTTCATAGAATCCACCACCCATGTTTCCATCGCTCGCTCTCCGCATCCTTCGCACGACAGACACGCGCTGCCTCGGCAAGTTCCTATGGAATTTCGGCTGCAAGGGGCTCCGCTCGATTCAGCTTTTTAAAAAACGCATTAAGCGCGGCGTATTTTTCCCGCCCTTCCTCTATCTCTCTATTTTAAATTCCTGCAATTTGCGCTGTCAGGGTTGCTGGGTGGATGTCGAGGCGGAGCGCACGCAGATCGATCTCGAAACGCTCAACCGCACCATCGCCGACGCCAAGGCCCACGGGAATTCGTTCTTCGGAATCCTCGGTGGCGAACCTTTCATGCACCCGGAGCTGCTCGATCTCTTCGCGGCGCACCCGGACTGCTACTTCCAAGTTTTCACCAACGGCCAGTTCATCACCGAAAAAGTCGCGCGTCGCCTCCGCGAAATCGGCAACGTCACCCCGCTCATCAGCATCGAAGGACGCGAAGTCACCAGCGACGAACGGCGCGGCAACAAACAAGTCTATGAACGGACACTGCGCGGTCTGCGTGCGTGCTTGAAAGAAAAACTCCTCACCGGTGTCGCCACCAGCGTGTGCCAGACGAATATCGGCGAACTTTGCACCGAGCAGTGGCTGCGGGAACTCATCGAATTCGGCGCGCACTACGTGTGGTTTCACACCTACCGTCCTGTCGGGCCGAAAATGAACCCCGCCCTCGCGCTCACCCCGCAGCAACTCGTGCAGGTGCGGCGTTTCGTCGTCGAGATGCGCACAAAAATGCCCATCGGCATCGTGGACGCCTACTACGATCACCGCGGCCAGGCGCTTTGCCCGATGAGCAACGGCATCTCGCATCACGTGAATCCACGCGGCGACATCGAGCCGTGCCCGATCATCCAGTTTGCCACGGAAAACATCCGCGACCCGCGCGGCGTCTTCGCCACGATGCGCGACTCCGCTTTTCTCAAAGACTTCCGCGACATCAGCGCGCAGCACACACGCGGCTGCGTCGTTTTGGAAAGACCCGACCTCGTGAAGGAAATCGTCATCAAACACGGCGCACGCGACACGACGATGCGCGGCACTGCAATTGCCGAACTCGACGCGATGACCCCGCGCTTTTCCCAATGGCTCCCCGGCGAGGAAATCCCCGAGCAACACTGGATGTATCGTTGGGCAAAAAAATGGTGGTTCAACGATTTCGGTGCCTACGCAAAAGCCGACCACGACACGACCGCGAAGGCGAAGGTGAAGACGCTCGCAGGCGCAATCTGAGCAGGGCTGATTGGGTGCGGAGTTCCTGTTAGTGGAGCTTTGGCGGCTTGACGCGATGGGCCCGGTCTTCTAGCCACGGGTCCGGCAAGGACGGTTCCCCAAGGGCTCCGCCGTTGCCCCCAACATCAACCAAACTCAAGAACATCATGAAAAAACTCCTACTCACCCTCGCAATCACCCTCGCTATCGCGTCCAGTCCTGCTGCTTTTGCGCAGGCGAAAAAGAAGGAAAAAGCCGCAGCAGCTCCTGCCGCAGATGCAAAACCTGCCGCCGCTCCCGCAGCGGATGCAAAACCCGCCGCCGAAGCAGCCAAGCCCGCCGAGAAGCCTGCTGCCGCGCCGAAGGCTCCCAAGGCGATGCCTTTCAACACGACTGCGGATGAAATTGACGCCGCCGGTAAATCATTCACCCACGCCAACAAGGACGGCAAAAAAGTGAAGAACGTGGTGACCGACACAACGGAAATTAAAAACGGTGATGCCGCCGCGAAATTTGAAGACATCAA
>JBEIQV010000256.1:0-4806 GCA_040376335.1 Verrucomicrobiia bacterium
CCTTCACCACGCGCAGGTCCGCTTGAATTCCGCTTTTCCATCGCACCGAGGACTTCGTCGCACCGTGCGCAATCACGCTCTCCACCATCTCGTGCTTCACGAAAAACTCGCTCACCAACTCGGGCGAGTTCGTCGAGACTAGGAAGTCCAAATCGCCGCAAGTCTCACGGCACCGACGGTAGCTCCCGCACGCCGCCACGCGCGTGACATCCGGCAGCGAGCGCAGGTCGTCGAGTATCTGCTCCGCATCCCCCGCGATTTCTCCCATGCGGAAACGCCCTGCGTGTTTCTTGCGATCCTCGAGTGCCTTCAAAATATTCGTCGCAGTCTTTTCGCCAAAGCCCCGCAGCCCGGCCACGCGCCCATCCTTGCATCCGGCCTCCAACTCAGCGACCGACGTAATTTCCAGCTTTTCCCAAACCGCTGCGATCTTCTTCGGCCCCATTCCCATCACGCCAAACATATCGAAAATCCCCGGCGGAAACTCGGCTTTGAGAATGTTGTAGTAGGATAAATTTCCCGTCACCACGAGTTCCGTCACCTTTTCCGCAATCGCCTTCCCGATCCCCGGCACCTCCGCCAGCTTTCCCTCGCCGACGACTTGCGCCAGATTTCCCGAAAATGTCTCCATCGCCCGCGCCGCATTTTGATACGCACGGATTTTGAAAACATTCTCGCCCTTCAATTCGAGCATCGTCGCGATTTGCGTCAAAATTTCCGCTACACTGTCTTTGTTCATTTCAGCCATGCGCGAAGCCTAAGGGCTGAAATCCGAAATCCGAAACTCGAAATCTGAAACAAATGAATTTTCGAGACAGCGTGGAATTTCCGACTTCTGATTTTGTGCGGTCAATGCACACTGCGCGGATGTTTCGCCTCCTGTTCGTCCTGCTATTTTTCACAGTCGCCTGTTTTGCACAGGACTCCTCCGTAGTCCTCATCCAGCCGGTTCGCGATGCGGTAGAAATCCGGCTGCCGCTCACGGCGGTCACGAGCAAGGTGCGTATGAGGCAGCGCAACGAAGACGGCTATGGTGAGGTCGTCGCACCGAAGCAAACCGTGCTCGACAAGAGCTGCTACCTCGAATGGCAAATCGGCTACGACACTCCCGACAAAACCGCGCCCACTGTCGCAGAAGGCGTCGTCTTTCAACGAAAGGGAGAAACCAAATACGGCTACGAACTCGCGGAAATTTTGCAGGAGGCGCTCACGCTCAAGCTCATCACTCCAGACACCATCCGGGAGCTTAGAAAAAGCATCGCAGCCCAGCGCAATTCTACGCTGGAGGGAAAGAAAGGTTCCGCGATTCAAAGGGCGCACGCGCTCGACGTGCCGCTGCCTGCGGGCTTCGAGAAACTCGTCGAGGAAACGCCGATGTATCGCCAGGATACACCGCATGGCAGCATCGAACTTCAAATCAAACAAAGGCAGCGCGCCGTCGGCACTCAGGTGATGATCTACGTTTGCATACCGATGGACAAAGTCCTGCGTCCAAACGGAACGCCGCGTCCTCCGGGAAAAGCAAAAACGCGCGAAACCGTGCTCTATCGTTTCGATGCCGAGCGTATCACTTTCCTCACAGACATTGTCCGCGCCTTCGGCATCGCCTCACGCCAGCACAACGACGACGTCACGCGTATCCTCGGCCTGCTCATCGGCGAGTGAAGAGATCACCAGTCTTTACCTCGCAGCTTCTTCACCGCGCTGCGTTTTTTCTTTGAGTCGAGGATGCGCTGTTTGAGTCCCCACGGGCGCTTGCGCGTCTGCCTGCGCACTTTTTCACGTTCGTGTTTGCGTGCGGCGCGCTCTTCAGCCCGTGCGTTGACGATGGCGGTGAAAATTCGCTCCCATGCGAGTTGGCGGTTCTGCGCCTGACTGCGCGTGTCCTGTGCAGTCACGTTTCGCCCGGTCGGCTTGTGTTGCACGGTCACTGCGGTGGAGACCTTGTTCACATTTTGTCCGCCGGGGCCTCCGCTGCGGTGAAACATTTCCTCGAAATCCTCCAGCCGCAGACCGAGCGCGCGCAATTGCTCTGCGCGCATGGTTTGGAAATCGGCGGGTGACTGCATGGCGCATCACAGCACACACGGCTGCGTGCTGACAACGCCGCGCTTCACCACTTCGCGACCTGCGAGGGGAAGAGGCATTGCTGGCAGTCACTCGCATCGCGCTGACAGAAGTCTTCGTAGATTTGCAGAAGCCCCTGCTGTGCCGCCGCGCTTTTGAGGAGTGTCGCGGCTATTTCGCTCCCGCCAAAAAGACGGAGTGCCGCGATTTCCACGCGGCGATTGCTGAGCGTGGCGGGGAGGTTCTTGAAAGCGATCCACTTTGCGGGGTCGGTGTTGATAGCGATGGGGAGGAAGACGTTCGCCAGCATTTCTGTCACACGCGACTCGCCAATGAGCGCCATCCGTTGTGCGGAGGGTTTCGAGGTTACGGTGTAGTGGTGATCCCAGTATTCATCGCGCAGTCTGGCGCAAAATTTCGCGATGTCATCGGCTACGCAGTCGTCGCGTAGCGAGCGGACGCTCGGCCAATGTCGCACGAGTTGGGCGAGTGCGGCGAGACGGCGCTGGGGATGATTCGCCGGGCGCTGTCCGCTCATTTTCCAAAGTTCGCGTGGGATAGTGAGCCGCTCGAACTCTGCACGACGCGGCCACCATCGTTCCCACAGCGAGCGGAGATAGACGCGAGTTGGCGTGTCGAATTCACCGAGGTCGCTCTGATTCAGGAAACCGGCGACACCGAAGAGCAGCGCCTCAACGTCGTCCTTTGCAGCGCGCAATAATTTCAGCGGTAGCCGTTGCGCGAGCAGGGTGAACGGAAGTTTGTTCGACTTGTAGCCAAGCGTCCCGGCGAGCGATTGGAAAAGCGCCTCGTCTGCTCCGTGCAAATCCGCTGTGCGCGCTAACGTAGCCCCTTTTCGGCGCAGGCGAAATTGCGCCGCGCCATGCAAAACCTCGCGCACGCGTTCCTCGGGCATTGAACAAAGCGGCGCGACGCAACGCCCGGGTTTGGCTTCGGGCTGGGGGGTGGGCGGCTCATCGAGTGCCGTGGGATCGAGCAGCACTTGCGGGATGCGACGATGTTCCGTGGTGCGCGTGAAAAATTCCGCATCACCGCGGTCGAGAAAAACGTGGAGCACCACGCCGTTGTAGTTCTCATTCGTCGCGTGCCCGTGGCGTTCCCAGTCACGAGCATCGGGATCAAGTTCGATGTGTCCGCGTTCCGGCACGCCGTCGTCGAAGCTCACCGCAGCCTCTGCGAAATCAGGCCCCGCTTCGTGATTCCAGACGCCATATTGCACAATGCGCACTTTTCGTCCGTCGGTCGTGGTAAAGTCGCGTCCGAACGCCCCGGCGAACCACGCCGCCTGCAATTCCTGCTCCGCCCAATCTCGCGGGTCACGCGCACTTTCATGCACGACGGCGCGTTCGCGGAGTTGGCTGTAGCGGTCAGCGGGAGACATGGCTTTTTTGTAAATGACGAATGCGCGATGTCGAATGACGAATTTCACGGGCGCTTAAACGTTCTCAAATTCCTCTCGTCCCGGACGCGCACACCGCATACAGGCACGCGCATGAACACACTCACACCCGACGCACTGGTCGGACAACTCCGCTGGCGCTACGCCACCAAACAATTCGACTCGTCGCGTAAAATTCCCGCCGATGTGTGGGCCGCGCTGGAGCAGACGCTCGTGCTGAGCCCTTCGTCATTCGGCTTGCAGCCGTGGAAGTTCATCATCGTCACGAGCCAGGCGGTGAAGCAGTCGTTCGTTCCCGTTTCGTGGAATCAAACGCAGCCTGCCGATTGCTCGCATCATGTTGTTTTTACGGTGCGGAAAAATCTCACCGAGGCGGATGTTGACCGTTTTATCCAAAGCATCGCCGACACGCGTGGCGTGGCGGTAGAGTCGCAGAAGGGTTATCGCGATGTGATGGTAGGTTTCGCAGCCAATCTCGCGAAACAGGGCCAAGTGCGGGAATGGGCGACGCGGCAGGTGTATATTGCGCTCGGAAATTTCATGACGTGCTGTGCTACGCTCGGCGTGGATACGTGCCCGATGGAGGGCATCGTCCCTGCGGAATACGATAAATTGCTCGGACTCGAAGGCGGGGATTTTACTACGGTCGTCGCCTGCGCAGCCGGCTATCGTGCAGCGGGAGACAAATACGCCTCGCTCCCCAAGGTGCGCTTTTCAGCCAGTGAAGTCATCCAACGCGCATGAGTCTGAACAACGCCGAAAAGCGCGAGTTGAAATCGCGCGCGCAATTGCTCGAACCAGTCGTGAAACTAGGCCTCGCCGGGATGTCGGAAGGTTTTCTCCGCAGCCTCGACGCTGCGCTCACACAGCATGGACTCGTGAAAATGAAGTTCGCTGCGTTCAAGGAAGAGAAGCATGACCTCGCTCCGAAAATCGCCGAGAAGACCGCCAGCGAAATCGTGATGCAAGTGGGGAACGTCGCCGTCTTCTATCGAAAAAAGCCGGAGTCAGCGAAGGAGTGACTATTGTTTCGCGGGCTCCACTTTCACGGTGAGCTTCGCGATTTCCTCGGCGGATACGCACGCTCGCAGCGGCATCCCGTAACTTGCCGCGACAGGCTTTCCTTTTTCCATCGGCTCGCTCTCCCAGCTTGCGGTGATGCTTTCGACCTGCCCGACGGCATTGCCGCATTCGTCCACGATCGGCGCACCGCTGCTGCCGGGCGAGTATTCCGCAGTGACGTTGATGTAGAGCGACGGCTTCACTTTCTTTCCGGTCTCGGCTTCTTCGCGGTTGATGAAATAGCGAGACAGCAATCC
>JBEIQV010000381.1:0-2586 GCA_040376335.1 Verrucomicrobiia bacterium
GACTGTATCCGCGAAGAGATCATCACGAGCACGCTCACGACGATCGGCTCGGAGGGCAACCTCCTCGATCCGCAGCCGAAGAGCTGCAACCTCATCGCGCTGGATAATCCGGTGCTGACGAACGAGCAGTTTGCGAAGCTGAAGCACATCGACGAAGCGGGATTCAAGTCGGTGACGATCCCGATTTTGTATCCCGTCGCGGGCGGCGCTGCGGCGCTGCGCAAGGCGATGACGGAAGTCTGCGAAAAGGCGACGGCTGCTGTGGAGGCGGGCGTGAACATTATCATCATCAGCGACCGCGGCGTGAACGCGGAGATGGCTCCGATTCCATCGCTGCTGGCGACGAGCGGATTGCATCACCATCTCATCCGCGAAGGCACCCGCACGAAGGTCGGCCTCGTGCTGGAATCGGGCGAGCCGCGTGAGGTGCATCACTTTGCGCTGCTCATCGGCTACGGCATCGGCGCGGTGAATCCGTATCTCGCGTTTGAGACGCTCGACGACATGATCAAGGAAGGTCTGCTCGTGGGCGTGGACCACAAGACGGCGTGCAAAAATTTCGCGAAGGCGGCGATCAAGGGCGTCGTGAAAGTGGCGTCGAAGATGGGCATCAGCACCGTGCAGTCGTATCGCGGCGCGCAGATTTTCGAGGCGGTGGGACTCAGCAGCGCGGTGGTGGAGGAATACTTCACATGGACTTCGTCGCGCATCGAGGGCGTGGGCCTGGAGCAAATCGCGGGAGAAGTCGCGATGCGGCACGCGCACGCATTTCCGAAGAGCTCGGCGGTGAGCCACACGCTCGACGTCGGCGGTAATTATCAATGGCGCAAAGACGGCGAGGAGCATCTCTTTAATCCCTCGACTGTCCACAAGCTCCAGGCGGCGGTGCGGCTGGGGAACTACGGGACGTTCAAGCAATACTCGGCCGAGGTGAACGAGCAGAACAAGAAGTGGTGCACGCTGCGCGGACTGCTCGATTTCAAAGGCGGCACGGCGATTCCGATCGAGGAGGTCGAGAGCATCGAGAGCATTCTCAAGCGCTTCAAATCGGGCGCGATGAGCTACGGCTCGATTTCGAGCGAAGCGCACGAAGCACTCGCCATCGCGATGAACCGCATCGGCGGAAAATCGAACACCGGCGAAGGCGGCGAAGACCCCGAGCGCTTCACGTGGACGAATGCGGAAGGCGATTCGAAGAACAGCGCGATCAAGCAGGTGGCGTCGGGACGTTTCGGCGTGACGAGCCACTACCTGACAAACGCGAAGGAAATCCAAATCAAGATGGCGCAGGGCGCGAAGCCCGGTGAAGGCGGACAGCTCCCCGGCTCGAAAGTGTATCCGTGGGTCGCGAAGACGCGTCACAGCACGCCGGGCGTAGGACTCATCTCGCCGCCGCCGCACCACGACATTTACTCGATCGAGGATCTCGCCGAGCTCATCCACGATTTGAAAAACTCGAATCGCGCAGCACGCGTGAGCGTGAAGCTGGTCTCGGAAGTCGGCGTCGGCACTGTCGCCGCGGGCGTTTCCAAGGCGCACGCGGATGTTGTGCTCATCTCCGGTTACGATGGCGGCACAGGCGCTTCGCCGCAGGGCTCGATCAAACACGCGGGCATCCCGTGGGAACTCGGTCTCGCTGAAACGCATCAGACACTCGTGCTGAACAACCTCCGGTCGCGCATCGTCGTCGAGACAGACGGCCAGCTTAAGACAGGCCGCGACGTCGTCATCGCCGCGCTGCTCGGCGCTGAGGAATTCGGCTTTGCCACCGCGCCGCTCGTCGCGCTCGGCTGCATCATGATGCGCGTCTGCCATCTGAATACATGCCCAGTCGGCGTCGCCACGCAGAACCCGGAGCTTCGCAAGAAGTTCACCGGCGACCCGGCGCACGCGGTCAACTTCATGAAGTTCATCGCACAGGAAGTGCGTGAGCTCATGGCGCAGCTCGGCTTCCGCACGCTCAACGAAATGGTGGGCCGCACGGAATTCCTGGAGCCGAAACAAGCCATCGACCACTGGAAGGTCTCCGGCATCGATCTCAGCTCCATCCTTTACCAGCCGGAAGTCGGACCGGAAGTCGGCCGCTTCTGCACGCTCAAGCAGGACCACGGGCTCGAAAAAGGTCTCGACCTCACGACTCTGCTCGACATTTGCAAACCCGCAATCGAGCGCGGAGAGAAAGTCCGCGCGACGGTTCCTGTTCGCAACGTCAACCGCGTCGTCGGCACCATCACCGGCAACGAAGTGACGAAGAAATACGGAGCCGCCGGACTCCCGGAGGACACCATCTCCATCAAGTTTGAAGGCAGCGCGGGCCAGAGCTTCGGCGCATTTATGCCGAAGGGCATGACCTTCACGCTCGAAGGCGACGCAAACGATTACTTCGGCAAAGGACTCTCGGGCGCAAAGCTCATCCTTTATCCGCCGGCCAAATCGACATTCGTCGCGGAGGAAAACATCATCATCGGCAACACCGCATTTTACGGCGCAACGAACGGTCAGGCGTTCATCCGCGGAATGGCCGGGGAGCGGTTCGCAGTCCGCAACTCGGGCGTCACGGCAGTCATCGAAGGCGTGGGCGACCAC
>JBEIQV010000140.1:0-8716 GCA_040376335.1 Verrucomicrobiia bacterium
CGCCGAGGCGATACGTGTTGCTGCCCGGTGTGAGAGTGCCGGTGTAGGTCACAGTTCCGATCGCTCCAAGCGAGGCCGCAGTTAGTCCCGCCGCGTTGAAGTCCATGGAAGTGCCTGCGTAATTATCCGCAGCGATGACACCAGTGGAGGTGGCGACAATGCGATTCGTCAGCGCCGCCGCAATGTCAGCACCCGCGTTCGTATCGAATGACGGGGCGAATAAAACGACTCCCGGCGCTGTGACGGTTACATTGCGGGTCGTGCCATTGATGTTGGCAGGCGAATTGAACTGCGTGACTCCACCAAGGAGACTCATGCCGCCGGTAGCAGCGCTGTTATTACCAGTAAGAATCAGCCTTCCAGCGTTGACCGTGGTCAAGCCGGTGTAGGAATTGTTGGCTGTTAGAGTCAGCGTGCCCGTTCCAGCCTTGCTGATGCCCCCGCCAGTTCCGCTGATGATGCCGTCAAATTGCGCATCGCTGTTTAGTGTGAGTGTTCTGACTGCGTTGCCAAGCGACGTAGCCGCACTGAATGTCAGCAGACCGTTGTTGATGGCATCGCCGAGAGTGCCGCTCCCCGTGAACGTGATCGCATTGAGAATGGTGCGCGCCGTTACTCCGTCGGAGGAAATGCCGCCTCCATTGAACGTCAGCCCGCCGATGCCAACCGCACTGCTGGTGATAGCGCCCACGCTTCCCACATTCCCCACACCCACCTGTATCGTGCCACCCGTTAAAGTGGTGCCTCCGCTGTAGGTGTTCACTCCAGACAGTTTCCAGCTTCCGGATCCCGCTTTGGCGAGAGTGATGATATTGCCGCCTGTGTCTGTCAGAGTGCTGGAAATTTCTCCACGCCCTGCTGTCGATCCCTGCAGGGTGAGTGTCTTGTTACCCAATCCAGTCGCAGTGATAGCGCTCGTAAAGGTCAGGGTGCCTGTGCCGGATTGATCCAATGTCGCACCAAAAGTGGTGCCCGCGAGATTGATCACACGATCCGTAGTATCACCAGTGCCGGTGTAGATGAGTTGGCCAGCTGATGTGGATGTGCCAATGTCAATCGTGCCATTGGCCACGCTGATCGGCGCACCGAGCGCACTTGCAACAGCCCCGACATTTTTAATGCTGATGGCGCTCAAGTTGCCGGACTGAATGACTGTCTGACCGGTGTATGTTCCACCGGTATTGTTAAACGACCAAGAGCCTGTGCCACTTTTCGTCACTCTACCGGCGCCGGTGGAAATCGCCCCAGCGATACTGCTGCCATTCCCTACACCGCTGAGTGTCAGATCAAACCCTGAGCCTGTGATCGCACTGGTATTGGAGAGAATGATGTTTGCATTCGTGTTGCCACCAGTGCCGGCTACGATGGTGCTGCTGCTGCCGAGTGCAAGAGGCCCTGGATAAGTTCCATTACCATTCGCGCTATTCATCAGCGATCCCCCGCTGGCTATACCAGTGCCATTCAGCGTCAAGATTTCCGAAAAAGTCTGGGTGTTCGCATTGAGTCCCTGGCCGTTGAGGTCCAACGCTGCGCCCGAACCACTAATAGTGATCGAGCCTACATTGAGCGCCGAACCCGTCCCCGCTCCGATTGCACCTGCTGCTCCAAATTTCAGCAACGTTCCGGCTGTAGAATTGCTCACCGTAATCGCACCGGTGTAGGTGTTTGAATTACCGGAAAGAAGCAGGGTTCCACCCCCTGTCAGCGTCAGGCTGTTCGTGCTGGCGAATTGCAGGTTGTTGTTTGCTCCCGCGAGCACGCCCGCCATGGTCAGTTGCTTGCCGCTCGGAATATTCCATGTCTGTGACGCACCTATGAACACGCCGGCATTGATCGTCGTAGTGGCTGCACTCGTTGCTGTAATTGTGATGCCACCGCTGCCGAGCGTCAGAAAATTACCACCACCGATGGTGACAGCCGTGCTATCCTTGAACGTCAGACTTTTCACGCTCATGTCTGCGCCCAAAACGACACTCGCTTGCTGCGTCGCGCCCGTGTTCGTGGAGAAAAAGACATCCGTCCCCGCCCCTGGAACCAAGCCGTTCGCGGTTGCCGTCGTATCGCCCGCTGCAACAGCCCAGTTGCTGCTCGTCAACGTCGTGCCGCCTGTAGAAAGCGCCATCGCACCGAGTGCGTTGGTGACTTTACCGCCCAACCAGTATGCACTGTTTAGCGACGCGGCGCTGGCGTAGTTTCCGATGGTGAGCGAGGTGGCCGATTTCGTCAGCGTGGCGGTGTAGTTGGTGTTGTTCGCCAGAAAATAATTGGGGTTATTCAGCGTGGAGCCAGCGACACCCGTCAAAAGGGCCAGCGAACTGCCCGTCGGAGTGTTTGCGGGATTGATGGAAATGCCGACTGTGGCATTTGCAGCGGGCGTCACCGCTGCCGTAGGCGCGAGATTGTCCACGACACCGCCATTCCAGTCGAAAGTCAGCGTTGCGCCGCTGGCGATGGTAAGAGTGGCAGCGGCGATATTCCGCGCAGTGCCATCGGCCAAGCTGAAGTTGCCCGTGCCGCCTACTGCGAGTGTCCCGGTAGTCGGGAGGTCTACCCCACTGCTCCAAAGCAGGGTGCCGCCGTTCACATTTGTCCCACCAGTGTAGGTTCGTGTCGCGCCTGAAAGGGTGAGTGTGCCGGGGCCGCCCTTGGTGATCGTCAATGTTCCTGAACCTGCGGCTCCGGTGTTTTGCAACGTGCCGGCGTAGGTGTTTGGCACCGGGTTATTGATCGTCAAAATCCGCGCATTATTGTCGGGCGCAACGACCGGCGCACCCGGGCTTGCAGGATCGGTATTCAAACCGATCAAAGTCAGATTGCTATTAAAGTAGAATTGCGTGGTGTTCGCTGAATCGGGCCCGAAAGCGATGAAAGCACCATTCGCCGTGCCGACACCCGTTCCATTTGAAAAGACCACGCCCTGCCTGATAAGCGTGCCACCGGAGAAGTTGCTCGCGTTGTTGTATTGGTTGGCATTCGCACTAGTATTCGAATTATTCCAGACAACGGCCATCCGGCCTGCGCTGTCATTGATCGCGGAAAGAACCACCTTCTGCGCACCTGTCAGTGTCAGGGTTTTTAAGCCGGCCGTGGAGGCGAAGAATTGATTATTGTTCCCGTTGAATTGATTTGGCCCCGAGTCAATGGTCGCATCACCAGAAAAGGTAATATTCGCCTGCCAGCTTCTGGCGGCACCCGTGGATTGAAGAATCGCACCCTGCCCAAGATCGGGGATAAAAGTGTTGTTCCAGTCAAAGCCATTGTTCGAAGAGTCCCAAAGGAGCGTGCCGTAAATGGTGCCCGGGTTATCGGTATTGGGCCTTTGATGGATGGACAGAATGCTCCCTGCGACAGCGCCACTGCCTCCGTTCGCCGGATTAAGTTTCGCCAGACTGATGCCGGCAAAATTACCAGTCTCCAACTTGGCACTGGGAGCTATGACGATGCCGGCGGTATTCTGGATCGTTGTGAGCGCATTCAAAAATAAAGTGCCCGCGTTGACATAAGTTTTCCCCGTGTAAGTGCTGGCAGCGGTAAGCGTCAAAATCCCATCGCCAGACTTGGTGAGGCTGCTGGTTCCATTCGCAAGAATAGGAGTGCTGATCGTCAGCGTATCTCCCGCTGCGTCCGTGCGAACCACCATTTCATTCCCGCCCGCCGTCGTCGTGATTCCATTCCCGCCGGAGATAGTTGCTGCATTTCCGCCCGATTTCAAAAAACCGTTAAAGCTCAGCGTCTGCCCACCCGCCAGCGTTATGCTGAAAGCACCGGGATCCCGGATCGTGTTCACGGACGCCGCCGTCTGCGCCGTGATGTTGCCGGAAATCTCTACGTTCTTCGTCGCGTCGTCCACCCCAAGTGTCGCTCCGGATGGAACACTGGCTGGCGCATCCGCATCCGCGCCGTAAATCAGCCCGCGCATAAAACCGCCCGCATCATACGCCGCATACTGGGAGCCGTTGTAAAATAGCCCGCGATCCAGCAACTGAGCCGTCAACTCCCCGCCGCCAATCGTGATGTTGTTCGTCCCACCTGCGCCTTGCGTCCCGTTGATCAGCGTGAAATTTCCCGTCGCCCCAGCCGTGCGTGCTGCGCGCGATGTGAAACTCACCGTGCTCGTCCCACCATTGTTAGTCGAGCGCACGGCTCCATCGCCACCGCTGAACCTCAGCACTTTCATCCCCTGACTCACGCCGCTAGCCGCACTCAGGTTGAAAACTCCCGATCCCGTGAACGTCAAATCCGTCCCCGTCGTTCCATTCAGACTACCATTCAGCGTCAGCGTCCCGCCGCCGATCATCGTCGCTCCCGTGAAAGTATTCGCCCCGCCCAATATCAAGTCCCCAAGCCCGATCTTGTTCAAATTTACGTTCGTCCCGCTGATAATACCATTCGCCGTCAACGTCCGCCCATTCGTCACATTCCACGATTGATCCACCCCCAGCGCCACCAGTGCGTTGAGCAGCAAATTCTGCGACGCTGCACTCATATCAATCCCGCCTGCACCCAGCGTCAGCAAATTCCCCGCGCCAATCGTGATCAGCCCGCCCGGTGTCGTGATCCTCAAACCCTGAATCGAAAAATCCGCACCCAGCGCTGTCGTCAGATTCGCACTCGATCCCGCATCGAACACGGCCACATCCGACGTCACCGGCGCAACTCCGCCCACCCAGTTTCCGCCTGTGCTCCACACCGCATCCGTAGCCCCGTTCCACGAAACGTTTGCCGCAGTGGGGCTCACCGCAAATAGCGCAGCAAAGGGCACCGCACATATGTGAATTGCACGACGATGATGGAGAGATTTAGATTTTTTCACGAAATAGAATGTGCGGGCTGAGGAGCTAAAAAATGAAGTTTAAACAGATGAAAAAGAGCAGGATGATGAAAATACGGAATTAGGGAATAGCCTTATTATTCAGTCCATCTCCTAGCGATTTCTCCCGCAGATGCATCCTGTCACATAAAGATGTGACTCTTGATGTTCAGCGCCCACCCCGCACAAGGAACACACTGGTAGTCTCGGTGCGACGAGCGCAAAACATTCGGCCACAACAAGCCGTCTTACGGAGCAAATATGAGCCCGAAATGTGTTTCTACACCCGCTCGCGCAGAAAGTCGGAAATCGCTTCCGCGAGGCGGGGGCCAATACCGGGGAGCGAGGCAATTTCTGCGGCGGATGCGCGGCGGATGCGGGCGACGCTGCCGAAGTGGCGGAGCAGCGTTTGCTTGCGCGATTCACTCACGCCGGGGCATTCGTCAAGCAGACTCTCGGAGACGCGGCGCTTCATGAGAACTTGGTGGTAGCCATTCGCCCAGCGGTGGGCTTCGTCGCGGATGCGCTGGAGCAATTTCAGTGCGCCGCTTTCGTGTGAAAGTCGGAGGGGTTGTGTGCGCGAGGGGCGGTAGATTTCCTCAAACTCCTTCGCGAGGCCGATGATGGGCACTTCATAAAGACCGAGTTGCTGAAGTTCTGCGCACGCCGAGCTGAGCTGGCCTTTGCCACCGTCCACGATAATCAGGTCGGGCAGGCGCGGCATGGCGGGGTCGTCGTCGCTGACGCGCTTCACAGCATCGCGCAGTTTTTCCTGCGAAAGCTCCGGCGCGTATTCGATATGCATCCCGTCGTCGCGCTCGAGCGAAGGCACGCGGGCGGCCTGACTCGCGGCATCTCGCAGCACGCGCGTATAGCGACGGCGAACGACTTCTGCCATACTAGCAAAATCATCCTGCCGCCCTTCGAGCGTTTTGATGCGGTAGCGCCGGTAGAGGTGATTTGCCGGTTTACCATCGAGAAAACACACCATGCTCGCGACAACGTGCGTGGTGCTGATGTTGGAAATATCGAAACACTCCATGCGGCGTGGCGGGCCGGGTAGTCCGAGTTCTTCACCGAGTGCGGCGAGATCAGCGGTGGGGTTGATTGCGCCGGGGAGCTTGAGGCGATGGCGCATCGTCGTCGTGTAGCGCGTCATCGGTTTCGTTGTCTGGCGGAGATCGTCGAGCATATTACGCAACTCGGCGGCGCGCTCAAAATCGAGCTTCTCCGCAGCGCTGCGCATCTCGGCGTCGAGCACATCGAGCAGCTCCTTCGTTTTTCCGCCCATGAACTCGCACGCCATCTCCACGCGCTCGCGGTATTGCTCCGGCGTCGTGTCCGCGAGCTTCATCGGCACTTGGTAGGTAGAGCTTTTCCGCTCTCGCTCCGTCGGCGAGCCGCGCCCGAAAGTCAGCACCCCAAATCGCTTTCGCATGAACGTCATCGTCTGTCGTAGCGCGCCGGAATTTGCAAACGGCCCGAAGTAGCGGCAACCGTCGTCGGGCGTCTTCACACGCGTGAGACGAAAGCGCGGCCATTCCTCGCCGATGTCCACTTTCACGAGGAGAAAACGTTTGTCGTCGCGAAAACTCACATTGTAGCGCGGGCGGTATTCCTTGATCAGCTTGCCTTCGAGAAGCAGCGCCTCGGGTTCGCTCCCGACGGTGTGCCAGTCGAAATCATAAATCGCCTCAATGAGCGCGCGTGTTTTCAAATCGGCCCGCATTTGCTTTCCCGGCGTAAAATAGTGCGAGAGCCGCTTGCGCAAATCACGCGCCTTGCCCACGTAGATCACGCGTCCAAAACGATCGCGATGCAGATAGACGCCGGGCTTGTGAGGCACATCGCCGAGCCTTTTTTTAAAATCAGCCTTTTCGCGCGGAGCGTTGCTCATTTGCCGAAACCAGTAAGCGCGATTTGCGAACGACGCCAGCCCCGCGAATCACCATCCATATTCGCGGTAAAAGTGATAGCGGCGGATGATATCATTCACATACCGCCGCGTGCTGGGAAAGTCACATGCACGCAGCATTTCGTATGCGTTCGCCGTTTCGCCCGCCCACTGCTGCACACGACTGCGTCCTGCGTTGTATTCCGCAAGCGCGAAAGGCAGCGGGTCATCGCGATCCTTCCAATGTTCGAGCGCTCGGGCGAGATACCACGTTCCAGCTTGAAGATTTGTGCGGGCGTCAAACAAGTCGGTGAACATGAACGACTCGATGCGCTGCGCCCCGGCCCAGTCGCGCGCGGCGTTCTCGCCCACCTGCATCAGTCCGCGTTCGCCAGCGGTTCCCACCGTTGCTTTTTGAAACCGCGTCTCGCGCCACACCACCGCCTTCACCAGCAGCGCATCCACGTCCGCTTTCTGAGCGACTTCGGAAATGAGCGCGTCGTGCGCGTGATAGCGACCGAGCGCCAGCCACTCACGCGCCCGATAACGCGGGTCGGGCGAACGCCACAAGACAAGGCCCGCCGCGATATCCGCAGCGAGGAAGAGCGTAAAAATGAACCGCCAGAAATTTCGCTTCACCACAAACAGATAGAATCGCCAGTTCGAGAAACGCACGGAAAAACGTGGGTGACGTGCGACTTCAATATCATGCCATCTCACCGCTTTCACCGAGAAGCAGCAAACAACCGTGTGGTCGAAGGCCGTAGCGCAAACATAGGCAACCTAGGCGTTGCGTCTGCCAAGTGGTGGAGAGATGGGGTAATCTCGCGGGGTATGTTTTGTATCTATGAAACTGCAAAACCACCCACAGGAACAAAAGGGAAGAGATAATACCCCGCGCAGTCATAGTCGCCTGAAAGCTGTTGCTGTAAGCTTTGTGAGTGTAGTTTTCGCAATTCTCATCGGGATTGCCATTTTTTCCCCACCACAAAAGAAGAGCACGGTGCCCGAATGCATAGTGCGCGCACTCCAGGGAGAAGGTCTTCGTGCGTCTGCGCCGCAAATCGTGAAGCAGGAGGAAAACGTGTCGCTAGGAGCCAGTGCAGCGACCTCGGTGAATACGCAGCGCGCATTGGCACAGTTGAAGGCAGACGGAAAATACGAGTCGCTTGCAGCAGCAGTGAATGCAGCGCGTTACTCGATGGAGCGTCTGGATCCCACGCGGGATACGAGTCGAGGGGCTGAATATTTTGCAGAGAACCCGCAGCAGCAGTTGCGCGCGTGGTTTGGGCGCGAGGGCGTGGAGTTCGCCTCGGGCCGGAACGAAGACTGGTCGCTGTCACTGCGACTTGCCACGCCGGGTGTGGAGGTCGAGGCGCGGCAGCAGCGCGCGGAAGTGCGCCGCGCGGGCATCGTGGAATGGTATGAGAACAAGCCGGAGGGCATTGAGCAGGGCTTTACGGTGACGGCACCGCCCGCCGGGGCACGCGGTGATCTGCGTGTGGCGATGGAAGTGGGAGGAGATTTACGTGCGGTAGCGGAGTCGGAAGGCGCGGTCGTCTTCCACACTCCGGCTGGCAAGCCCGTGTTGCGCTATGCTGAACTCCGTGCATGGGATGCGGCGGATCGAACGCTGTCGGCGCGGATAGAAATCGCGGGCTCTCAGCTTGCGCTTGTAGTCGATGATCGCGATGCGGTTTATCCCGTGACGATCGATCCGCTCATCACGACGCCTCCGCAGGCCAAGCTTGTCGCAGACGGCAGCGAGCCGGAGTCGTCGTTTGCGTTCGCGGTCGGGCTCGATGGAGACACCGCGGTTTTCGGCGCATATTCCGCGAGCACGCCCGCGGGCGGGGGCGCGGGCGCGGCGTATGTCTTTACGCGCACGGGCACAGTCTGGAATCAGCAGGCGAAGCTGATCGCGAGCGATGGGATGGCGGGTGATAGCTTCGGTGACGCGATCGCGGTGAGCGGCGACACGGTGATCGTGGGTGTGCCCGGCTCGGACGTCC
>JBEIQV010000211.1:0-5895 GCA_040376335.1 Verrucomicrobiia bacterium
ACCGTGAAACACACCGCCACCATTCGCATCGCCTTGCGCGCACTCCGCCGCAACAAACTGCGCACCGCCCTCACGATGCTGGGAATCATCATCGGCGTTGGCGCGGTCGTGGCGATGGTCGGCATCGGCGCTGGCGCAAAAGCGCAAGTCGAGGCGCAGATTGCGACGCTCGGGCAAAATGTGATCCTCGTCATGTCGGGCACCACCACCGCGAGCGGGATTCGCACGGGGTGGGGCAGCGCTGGCACTTTGAAAGTGGAAGACGCAGACGCCATCGCCCGCGAAATCTCCGGCGTCGCAGCAGTCAGTCCGGAGGTTCGCTCAGCCATGCAGGTGGCTGCCGGCAACCAGAACGCAATGACGCAGATTCTCGGCGAGGGTGCCGACTATTTCACCATCCGGCAGTGGCCTTTCAAAAGCGGAGGATCATTCACCGAGCAGGACGTGCGCGGTGCCAACAAAGTCTGCGTGATCGGCCAGACGACTGCACGCACGCTCTTCGGCGATGCCGATCCCGTGGGCGAGATCATCCGCATCAAACAAGTGCCTTTCATCATCACCGGCGTGTTGATGCCAAAGGGAATGTCCATGATGGGAAGCGAGCAGGACGACGTCGTGATTCTCCCCTACACCAGCGCTATGAAGCGCGTGATGGGGCAGACGATGTTGCGCGGGATGAACATTCAGGCGGCGAGTGCCGACGTGCTGCTGCAAGTGCAGGATCAAATCACCACCTTGCTCCGGCAGAGGCACCGCATCCAGCCGGGCCGGGACGACGACTTCACCGTGCGCGGCCAGCAGGACATTGCCGCAATGGCCACCGAGCAATCCAAGACCATGACCATCCTCCTCGCCGCCGTGGCGGGCGTATCCCTCGTCGTCGGCGGCATCGGCATTATGAACATCATGCTCGTGAGCGTCACGGAGCGCACCCGCGAAATCGGCATCCGCATGGCCGTCGGCGCGCACGGCAGCGACATCCTTCTTCAATTCCTCATCGAAAGCATCACCCTCAGCTCCCTCGGCGGGCTCATCGGCATCCTGCTCGGAATCCTCTCCTCCTACCTGCTCTCCACCATCGCCCAATGGCCGACTATGGTTTCCCCCGCATCCATTGTCGTGGCATTTCTCTTCAGCGCAGGCGTCGGCATTTTCTTCGGCTACTACCCCGCGCAAAAAGCCGCCGCCCTCGACCCAATAGACGCGCTCCGCTACGAATAGATATACACGTGCGGGAGAAAACGCTGCACGTGCTAGTGAACTACATTCGAGCGTGACAGTCACGTTCATCGAGTCGCAAACTTCCAGCGCCAGCCCGCGCGCATCCGGCACCTAGCTGGAGATGAGCCTACTCTCGAACTGCCTTCACGGGTCCGGTTCATTGTTTTTTCATTCAAGGGAGGTCGAGATAGAGCGTCTGGTCCACGTCATCAGGTTCGAAATCGGCAAGGTATGGGCGCGCGATTCTAAAGTAGGAAAGCCACCGCATCTTAGTCGGTGGGAAGGGGGCTCCGATTTGCTCGCGAATTTCAAAGTTTAGCCTGTCACTGGGTAGATCTGTTTGACGTCCTCTTTCCAAATTCAACTTAGAGTTATATTGTAGCTTGACGATTATGTAGCGGGGGAGGCTCGCACCTTTACAAAAGAAAAACAATTTTTCACGTCTGCACTCATACTGTCTTAACGAAGCGGTGCGAGGTTCATGCCTACAAAGCTATGAGCACGCACATCCAAATCATCCGCAACGAAGTCACGAACATCCGCATCAATGACACGACGGCGGTGCTGGCGTGGAGGGATCATCGGGATGAGGCGGCTGTGCATTGGCTGCGCGAAAAATACTATCCGCTGCTGGCGGAGCTTGCGGTGCAGTTGTTCAAGCGCCGGGAGTTGGTGGAGCGTGTGGTGCATACGGCGTTTGAGTGGGGGATGGAGGTTGTCGAGCAGGATGAAGCGCTGCCGCCTTTGATGACGCTTTTCACGGGGATGGCGTTCCGGGTGTGTGCGGATATTCAGTGCGAGTGGCTGGCGGTGGCGGCATAAGGCCGGGTCGGTAAGGCTGGCGCGGGAATGCCAGCGTTGTGAATTGCGTAGAATTTACGAATTCAATGGTTGATCGAATTGAGCGAATGCTGGATGCATCCTGCTCCCAATCAGCAACAGCCTTCAACAGTAACCCATCATACCCCGAATTTTCCAGTGGCCGCCAACGACGATTACATACTCGAAGCACTCAAAGACACTCTGCTCCTTTCCGATGACGTAATTCAGTTTGCGCGGGAAGAGGCGGATAACAGCAGCGGCCGGAGCACGGTGGATGTGCTCATGGAGCAGGGTGTGATCACACAGGATGATGTTGCGCGCGCTGTGGCTTCGACGGCTGCGATGGATTTCGTCATGATCGACGATTTACAGATTCCGCTGGAAATCACATCACTCATCAAGCCCGACATCGCCAGGCGCTACCGAGTGGTGCCGATTTCCAAGAGCGACGTAGGCGGGGTCGTGGTGGCTGTGGATAATCCGCTGAATTTCGATTCGCTCGATTCCATCCAGACAATCCTCCAGCGCGACGTGGAGTTTGTCTGCACGACGCCGACCTCGATGAGCACTGCGCTGATGAAATACTACGGCACCGCTGAGGACGCCGTGGCTTCGATGGAAAATCTCGTCGGCGATATCATGATCGGCGACACTGCGGTGAGCGTGGAGGGGGCCGAGGGAGAAAAGGGTGACGCGCCGATCATCAAGCTCGTCACCATGATACTCATAGAGGCCTACAATATGCGGGCTTCCGATATTCACATCGAGCCGCTGGAAAAACGGCTCCGTATTCGCTTCCGTGTGGATGGCATTTTGCTCGAAATGCAGAACCCGGCGAAGAAGTTGCAGGCGGCTATCATTTCCCGTCTGAAGATCATGACGGGCACGATGTCCATCGCCGAAAAGCGACTACCGCAGGATGGACGTATCCAAGTCAAACTGGGCAAAAAGCAGCTCGATCTCCGTGTTTCCACGATCCCGACCACGCATGGCGAATCAGTCGTCATGCGTATTCTGGACAAGACATCGCTATCGCTCGGCCTGCCGCAGCTCGGTTTCCTTAGTGACGATCAGGAAGTCTTCGAGCGACTCATCACACTACCGGATGGCATTTTGCTCGTCACCGGCCCGACAGGATCGGGGAAAACCACCACGCTCTACGCGTGCCTCAATTACATAAACAAGCCCGACAAAAAACTCATCACCGTCGAAGACCCGGTCGAGTATCAGATGGCCGGTATCAACCAGGTGCAGGTGAATGCAGACGTAGGCATGACCTTCCCCGCAGCATTGCGCTCGATGCTTCGTCAGGCACCGAACGTGATCATGATCGGAGAAATTCGCGACGCGGAAACGGCGAACATCGCCATCAACGCATCGCTCACTGGCCACCTTGTCTTTTCAACACTCCATACCAACGACGCCCCCAGTGCCGTCGCGCGTCTTGTGGATATTGGTGTGCAGCCATTCCTCGTGTCCTCCGCCGTGCGTGCGATGATGGCGCAGCGCCTCGTGCGAAAAGTCTGCGCTAACTGCAAACGCCCCTACGAAATGAGCGAAGGCGAGACACGTGCGCTCGGCATAGACCCCTCGCAGATTATTGATGCCTCGGTGGTGAAGGGCGTCGGCTGTGAAAAATGCAAGCAACTCGGTTACAAAGGCCGCGCAGGCATCTTTGAGATTTTCTGCGTGGATGACGAAGTGCGCCATATGATCAACCACCGCAGCACGACCGTGGAACTTCGCAAGCGCGCACGCGAAATGGGAATGCGCACGTTGCGCGAAGACGGAATCCGCAAGGTGCTTTCGGGGATGACGACGGCGGATGAAGTCATCACGGCTACAATGTCTGACGCCGATTGAACGGGAATACCATGGCGCTTTTCGGACAAGGAAAAATCAGCACTGCTCCAGCGAAGCCGGAGCCGCACTCCCTACCCGCAATCGCCACTGGAGGCCGCGGGGCATTTGCTCCGATGGACGATCTGTTGCGCCTCACCGTGGAGTCCGGAGCCTCTGATATTCATCTCTCCGTGGGCGCGCCGCCCACGCTGCGCATTCACGGAAAGCTCGTCCGGCTGGAGACGCGTGCGCTCCTTGCCGAGGATACGGACAGTTTTGCCCGCGAAATTGCAGACAGCGATCAAATCCACAGACTGAACAGCGAGGGGAGTGTAGATTTCGCAATGACGCACCAAGGGCAAAGTCGCTTCCGCGTGAGTCTCTATCGGCAGAAGGGCACGACGGCTCTGGCGATGCGTCTTTTGCCGAAGCAAATGCTCTCATTCAAAGAAATCGGGATGCCGGCAGTAGTGGAGCAATTGATCCGAATGCCACGAGGGCTCGTCGTCGTAACGGGGCCGACGGGGTCGGGAAAAACAACGACGCTCGCGGCGATGCTGCACGCGATCAATACACAGGTCGGCGCACACATCGTCACCATCGAAGACCCCATCGAATATATCCACGAACATCAACTCGGGATGGTGCATCAACGCGAAATCGGAAGGGATGTCTCGAGTTTCCCGGAAGGTCTGCGCCGTGCATTGCGGCAGGACCCGGATGTGATTTTCGTAGGTGAAATGCGTGATCTGGAAACCATGGAGACGGCCATTCGCGCGGCGGAGACGGGGCACCTCGTCTTCTCCACGCTGCATACGACCGGGGCCGGGCGGACGGTGGATCGCATCGTGGACTCCTTCCCATCACACCAGCAGGAGCAAATCCGCATTCAGCTCTCGACGAATCTGAAAGGAGTAATTTCCCAACTGCTCATCCCACGCATAGACAAGTCGGGCCGCATCGCTGTTTTCGAGGTGATGACTAACACGCACGCGATTGGTGCGCTCATCCGCGACAACAAAACTTTTCGTATCGCAACCGAGATTCAAACCGGCGCCAAACATGGCATGCTCACCATCGAACAATCGCTGGTGGATCTCTACCTCAGCGGCGTCATCGCCCGCGAGGAGGTCTTTGCCAAAGCCCAAGACCCGGAGCTTGCTACACAACTTCTCGCAGGCCGTGAACCCTGACACTGATTATTTTCTATGAACGTAAAACAAACCCTGAACCTCTTTGTAGATGCTGGCCTCGTGGATAGCAGAGTTGTGGATGATGTGCTCCAGGAAGTCGCCAGCACAGGTAAAAGCCTCTGCGAGGTGCTCGTGGACTACCAAGTCTGCGACGAAGCGGGCTTCTACCAAGTCATCGCAGACGCCATCGGTGCGGAGTATGTGGACTTGCGGAAATTTGACGCGCCGCCTGAGATTACCAAGCTCCTTCCTGCAGGCCTCGCGCAACTTCATCGCGCGTTTCCGCTCGGCTACGATGACCATATGCTGACGGTCGCCCTTTGCGATCCGCTGAACCAGCAAACACTCGAAGACCTCCGGTTTTCCATCGGCAAGGACATTCAGGCGGTGGTCGCGCCCGTCCATCAAATTGAGGACTTGATCAAAAGATACTACGGTTCGGATGCGTCTTCCCTCGACAGTATTCTCGAAGAGCTTGGAGGTGGTATTTCCTTCGAGAGGGAGGGCGGAGAGATGGACATCAAGGAACTTGAAAATGAGGCGAATGCTGCGCCGATTATCCGCTATGTCGATCTCGTGCTGGCGCAGGCCATCCAGGATCGTGCGAGCGACATCCACTTCGAGCCGTTCGAGACGGAGTTTAAAATCCGCTATCGCGTGGATGGCGCACTTTACGAAATGGCACCGCCGCCTCGCCACCTTGCGAACCCAGTCATCTCGCGCGTAAAAGTGATGAGTAATTTGAACATCGCCGAGCGCCGCATCCCGCAGGACGGGCGAATTCAAAAGATCATCGCAGGCAGGCCCGTGGATTTGC
>JBEIQV010000205.1:0-6071 GCA_040376335.1 Verrucomicrobiia bacterium
ACCGCCGTCGTGGACGACCAAACTGCGCCGACGTTGCCGGGCGGGGCTTTTGACGATCCGAAGAAGTGGTCTTTCAAAGACCCAACGGTGGTTTTTGAAAACAACACCGCGCGCATCACCGACTCCAAAACCAACTCGCGCATCGTCCGCAAACTCACGCTCCAGCCGTGGCGTCAGTATCACGTGAGTGTGTGGGTGAAGACGGAGAATTTCCGGGGCACGCCGGAAATCAAAGTGCTCCCGCCCGGCGGCAAGCCTTCGCTCACTTGGGACCACGTCGGTGCGAAATCCACGCAGGACTGGAAGCAGCATCACATCGTTTTTAATTCGCAGGACAACACCACTGCCGATCTTTACTTCGGCGCGTGGGGCGGCGGGGCAGGCACGTTGCAATGGCGCGATGCGAAGCTGGAAGAGGTGGCGTTTCTCAATATGCCGCGGCGCGCGGGTTGCCCGCTCGCAATCACCACAGCCGATGGCAAACCGCTTGTCGAAGGACGTGATTTTGAGCCGCTGAAAGATGCGTCACTCGGGATGACTCCCTATGCCGGGGAGTTCGACATCTGGCATCTACCTCCACAGCTCAAAACGAAACTTCCCGACGGCACGAAGCTGCTCGCGAGCTACTACCACTCAGTCACGATTCACGCCGGACAGGCGATGATTTGCCCGAGCGAACCGAAGACGATGGAGTTGCTCCGCGACCAAGCGCAACGCATGGCGAAGCTCTGGGGAGCGAAAGGCTACATGATGTCGCATGACGAAATCCGCGTGCTCAATCATTGCGCCGCGTGTCGTGCGCGCGGGCTTACTCCGGGACAAATCATCGCGGACAACGTGAAGCAGTGCATCGCCATCCTGCGCGAAGTGAATCCCGGCGGGCGCATCTACGTGTGGAGCGATATGTTCGACCCCAACCACAACGCGGTGGAGAAAAATTACTACCTCGTGAACGGCTCGCTCCTTGGCTCGTGGGAGGGACTCGACAAGGACGTAATCATCCTGCCGTGGTATTACGAAAAGCGCGCGGAGAGTCTGAAGTTTTTCGCCGTCCGTGGAAACAAACAGGTCATCGCCGGCTACTACGACAGCAAGCCCGAACGCATCAAAGACTGGCTCTCCGCCGCAAAGGGCCTGAACAGCGTCACCGGCGTGATGTTCACCACATGGCGGAACAAATACGACGACCTCGAAGCATTTTCGAAAGCAGTGGATGAGGCGAAAGAGTGACCTCTCTTTCAAAATAATGTCTTTGAACCGGGAACAGTCTCTCCTACGCAGCGACAACACTCTCCAAAGACATTTTCAACAACAATGACTACCTCACGCTTTCCACGATTTGTGTTTCTCACTGCTTTAGCCGTTTTATTCTGTCCTAGCCCATCGTGTAGAGCGGAAGATGCGCCGCCGGTTGCTCCTGCACTGCCACCCGTGACGAAGGAGGATCTGACGGAACCCGCTGTGAGATATCAGACTCCAGCGATGCCACAGAATCCGCCGACCACGTGGCTGACTTACCACCT
The DNA here is from genome assembly GCA_040376335.1 of Verrucomicrobiia bacterium. Lineage (GTDB taxonomy): Bacteria > Verrucomicrobiota > Verrucomicrobiia > Chthoniobacterales > Chthoniobacteraceae > SXWH01. The sequence continues at coordinate 1,524 of JBEIQV010000205.1, forward strand.
CGCGCATCCCGGTCCCGGCACTGCTTATCCCGGCGATCCGAATTGCATCTTTTTTTTGAAGGGCCGCTACCACCTGCACTACATCTACGAGAGCGTTTTCGAGGGCAAAAAGGGGTATGCGTTTGCTCATGTGTCGAGCACGGACATGGTGCACTGGAAGTGGCATCCGACGACGCTGAATCCTTCTTTCACAAAACACGGCATGTTTAGCGGAACGGGGTTCTTCACGAAGGATGGGAAGCCGGCGATCATCTATCACGGGATTGGCTCGGCGCGGAATCAAGTGGCGTTTGCGCTCGATGACAAACTGGAGCAATGGACGCAGCCGGAGGCGATGATGCCGAAAGATGCGACGGGCGCGAATGCGAAACTGAAACAGTGGGACCCGGACTGTTGGCTGAACGGTGACACCTACTATGCAGTTTCGGGAGGCAAGCCGCCGATGCTGATGAAGTCGTCGGATTTGAAAGAGTGGTTGTTTCTGGGTCCGCTCCTGCACACAGAAATGCCGGAGAGCCTAGGCGTGAGCAAGGATGAGGACGTGTCCTGCGCGAACATGTTTCGGATCGGCAAAAAGTGGATGCTGCTCTGCATCAGCCACCGGATCGGCTGCCGCTATTACCTCGGTGATTTCAAAGATGAGAAGTTTCTGCCGGACTTCCACGCGATGATGAACTGGAAGGATTGGGAGCTGTTTGCGCCTGAAAGCGTGCTCACACCAGACGGACGCCGGGTGATGTGGGCGTGGTCCGTTCTGAAGGATCTGCCCACGCAAAGTGGCATCCAATCACTCCCACGCGAGCTGAGTCTGCCGGATGACGGCGTGCTTCGCATCAAGCCGCTGCGAGAGTTGGAGAGTCTGCGCACGGAGGAGAAAACGGAGAGCAACATCACGGTGAAAAGCGACAGCAATTACCGACTGAAGGAAATCGCCGGGGACACCATCGAGATGCGCCTCGTGATCCAGCCGGGATCGGCGAAGCAATTTGGCGTGCAGGTGTATTGCGACAAGGACGGCGCGAATGGTTTTCCCATCACCGTGGATCGCGATGCAAAGATAATCCTGCTGGAGTCGAGGAAGGTTCCCTTTGAGTTGAAGGCGGATGAGGAACTGACGCTGCGCGTCTTTCTCGATAAGAGCGCCATCGAGGTCTTCGTGAACGACCGACAGGCTGCGGTAGCGCCTCACAAATACGCGCCAGATAATCTCGGCGTAAGTGTTTTTTCCAAGAGCGGCGATGTGCTGCTCAAAGAAGCGAAAGGTTGGAAAATGAAGTCCATCTATTCAGCGAACTGAGCGCCGTGTTCGAGGCACAGACTTAAAAGGTTGCGCACTTCGCGAAGACACTTTCACTCTCTGCACAAGGCCGACACCTCACCTTGAAAACCTTCCTCATTTTTCTCGCACTCGCCAGTTCAGCCATCGCGCAGGGCACTTCGGCGAACATCAACCAACTCCTCACCGTCGAGCAACTCTGGGCGCTCGATCAGGATGGTTTTCAAAAAGCCACCGCAGGACTCCCCTTTCGGTGGACCTCGAATCTGCGGGATTCCGCACGCGCTGCGGACACGCCGGATATGACTCTATTTGGCCGCCCCGTCGTAGAAGTCATCGCGCGGTTTGAAAAAAACAAACTCAGCGCAATAAACGCCAACTTTTACACACGCGGCGACTCGGGCGATCTGACCGAACCCGCTTTCAAGAAACTCCTCACTGAAACCACCGAGACGCTCGACAAAGTCACAGGGGTTAAATCCATCATCCGAGGCAAAGACCCCACGAACGCCGTGAAGGCCGAAGGTATCATCTGGAACACCGCTAAATCTCAATATCTGCTCGAATACAGCTTCACAAAACCCAAGGGCCCCGATGCGGAATTCCGTGCTGAATTCATCCGCCTCGAAGTGCGCTCGCAGAAGGGAAAACTCGGCATCGTCGCCACAGCACTCGCCAATTCCGCAGCAAGTAAAAACACTTTCTCAGGCCCAGCGCACGTCAAGCGAGACACCGCCAGCGGCGACATCTGGCTCCACGACGTGCCGATGGTGGACCAGGGCCAGAAAGGCTACTGCGTCGTCGCCAGCACCGAGCGTGTGATGCGCTACTACGGGCGTGATGTGGATGCAAACGAACTCGCCCAAATTGCCAACACAGAGACCGACGGAGGCACGAGTGCTGAAGGTTTGCGCGATGCACTAAAAAAAGTAACCGCGCGCTTGAAAGTGCATGTCCGCGAAGTCGTGAAATTGGACGTGAAGGAAATCCTCGAACTCATCAAAGACTACAACTACGCCGCCAAACGCGCTGGAGCAAAAGAGATACCCGATCAGGGTCAGATGCTGAACGTCCCCCTCATTTACCAGCAGATGAAACCCGCCGTGCTCAAAGATGCCAAAACTCGGAGCAAAGCCGAACTCAACCGCTTCCAGCGCGAAGTCGCCCGCTCTGTGGATAGCGGAGTCCCGCTGCTCTGGAGCGTGCATCTCGGCATCGTTCCCGAAAAACCCGAACTGCCGCAGGCAAACGGCGGCCATATGCGCCTCATCATCGGCTACAACACCAAGACACAAGAAATCCTCTACACCGACTCATGGGGCGAAGGGCACGAGCTGAAACACATGAAGGCTGATGACGCTTGGACAATCACCAGCACGCTCCTAGTCATAGAGCCGCAGCGCTAAATCATTTCTATTTCATAGCCTGGCGCTCCATCGGGCCTGAATTACAGAAATATTCCGCCCCCATAAAAAAAGTGGAATGGACTCGCAGCCTTTTACGTCCAAGGCTGCACAATATGAAACTATCCATCATCCTGAGCGTCACAATTGCGGCACTTTTTGCCGGTTGCGGAGAAAATAAAAATCAGGCGGATGCCGAGCAGCTTAAAAAGCAAAATGCAGAACTAGCCGGACAATTGGCTGCGAAGGAGCAGGCACTTGCTGAGGAAAAGGTTCGCACAGCACAAGCGGAGGCGGATCGTGTTGCGGAAGCAAACCGCGTGGAAGCGGAACGCCTTGCCGCTGAGCGGGCTTCCATTGAGGCAAAGCGTAAGCGTATTGAAGACGACGCAGCACGCGCCGATGACGAGAAGCGCCTCGCCATGGAAGCGGAGCTTCGCAAGCGCGACGAAGCGGTGAAGGCCGCCGAGTTGAAAGCGGCAGCAGCCCGCCGTGAGGCAGAACGCGCACGCAACACCCCACCGACGGGCGCAGGCCGGAATGTGGATTATTTTTACACCGCACTCGATCCCTACGGCGACTGGGATGAAGTGGAGGGCTACGGCCCTGTCTTTCTACCACGCGAGGCGCAGCAGGACAGGAAATGGCGGCCTTACTCCGACGGCGAGTGGGTGCGCAGCGAGCAGGGCTGGACGTGGCGCTCGAACGAACCGCACGGCTGGGCGACCTGCCATTACGGTCGCTGGGTGAGGCACGTGCGCGAAGGCTGGATGTGGGTCCCCGGAAGCGAGTGGGCACCTGCGTGGGTTTCGTGGAGGAAAAGCGAGACGCACATCGGCTGGGCACCGCTGCCGCCGGAAGCACACAGCGGGCGCGGCTTTAATGCGAGCGTGGATGCGTATTTCGACATCGGTGTGCGCAGCTACAACTTCGTGCCGCGCGAGCGATTTGGCGCGGGGCGCACGTATGTCGGGCGCATCGTCGAGCCGGAGAAAAATGTGACCATCATCCAAAATACGGTGAACGTGACCAACATCACCTACCGGAACACGGGAAGCAGCACGGTGATCGTGAACGAAGGCCCCGATGTGAATTTCATCAACGCACGCGCTTCCGCGCCGATTCAAATTGTGCGTTTGCAGCGGGACGAAATGACTGATGGGAGTCAGCCAGTCGTTGCAGCAGGCTTGCTGCGATTGTTTGCGCCAGAGGTCAATCACGAGCGCCCCATCGCCAAGCCGACAAAGGTGCGCAAAAAAGTGACACGTGAAATGGATCGTGGCTGGAATCCAGCCGATGCCGCTGCGGAGAAAGTCATACGCCAAAAAGTCGCGACGGAAGCCCGCAAGGCCGAAGACGACGAACGGGAAACTTTCCGCAAGCAACCTGCGGAAAAGAAGCCTGCGATTTTAAAACCACAGCCTCCCACCCCGCCGCAGTCGGTCGTAAAACCAGACGCTCCTCCGGCTAAAACTACCCAGCCGCCCAAGGTCGCTCCTCCTAAAAAAGAGGCACCGCATCCAAATGAACCAAACACGGAGAAACCGGAAGCGCCCGCTACAAAGCCGGAAACTTCCGTGCAAAAGCAGCCACACGCGAAACCCGTGCAACCAGCGCCGGAAAAGGCGATACCAACAACCGAGTCAAAGCCATCGGCCGAAACGACACCTGAAGCCGCGCCAAAAACGGAACCACCCATCAAGCCAGTAGGTTCAAAGCCGGAACACGCTCCAAGCGCTGATGCACAAAGGCGCGAAAAACCAACCATCAAGACGCCTCCAGCACCGAAGACTGAGCAAACGACTCCAAAGCCACCGGAGGAAAAGAACGCGGCGCCTAAAAGCGATTCAAAGCCAACCACTGCCCCGG
>JBEIQV010000258.1:0-4764 GCA_040376335.1 Verrucomicrobiia bacterium
ACTTACCTCAATATGCATCCATCCATCCCACCCTCCGCCTGACACTCGCCTCTTTTACAGAAAATTACTTGCTCGGCCTATCGCACAGCCGCCGTCGCGCTCGGTTTTAGTCACCGCTTTGGCGTGGGTAATGATTGTAGTGGGCGCTGTTCTTACGCCGATCAGCATCATCTCATTCCTCATGTTGCTGGTGCGCAGTTACGGCACATCCACTGGTGGAGTGCTGGATTGGCTCATCGTCGTCGCGGGGCCACCTGTGAGTTTTATGGCAGGCATTGGTTTACTGCGGCGTAAAAGGTGGGCTTGGTTTTACCTCGTGGGGATTCTTTTCTGTCTGTTTGCGTGGCAGGCCTCGAAGGTCGCGTTCCCTCCGCCGTCCGAAGATAGGACGTTCATAGACCCCAATGACGTGCGAACCACCATCATGGGCGGCGGCCCGGGCACTTCGACGCCCATCATCGCCCTCACCATCGCCGCGCTCGCTGTTCTCTTCTTGCAGAAATCGCGCGCCGAATTTGCGGCAGCGCCGCTTCCCGTTGCGAAAATGGCGGAGGCACCAAGCGCACCAAGCAAGCCCGTCGCGCGGAGCGCGGAGATTTTAGGAGCGTTTGCCAGCGCGCTTTTACGTGTGTGAAGAGAGGCACCGCTCCGCTCTTGCTGCCCGGCGTGCTTCCGCTAGCTTCGCGCCCCATTTTATGTCCGACGAACGCAAATCTCTCGAACAACGCAACGCGATGACCGACATCGAACGGCTCCGCCACAGCGCGGCGCACGTGCTCGCCACGGCCATCCTGCGCATCTGGCCGGATGCACAATTCGCAGCGGGGCCGCCGGTGGAGAACGGCTTTTACTACGACCTCGATATGGCGCACCGCATCACGCCGGAGGATTTCCCGCGCATCGAAGAGGAGATGAAAAAGGAGATCAAAGCGAACAACGTCTTCGAGCGCACGGCCGTGACGCGCGCGGAGGCAATCGCGATGGCGGAAAGCGGACGGCTCGGCGGCTTGAGCGAACGGCCGGGGAATGTGAGCAAATTTAAAATCGGCAATCTCGCGGACATCCCCGAGGGCGAGGAAATCTCGCTCTTCCGCAACGGCGATTTCCTCGATCTGTGCGCAGGGCCACACGTGATGCGCACGGGCAACATCGGCGCGTTCCGCCTCACGCACGTCGCGAGCGCCTACTGGAAGGGCGATGAAAAAAACCCGCAGCTCCAGCGCATCTACGGCACGGCATTCAAAAACAAGACGCAGCTCGAAGAGTATTTCACGATGCTCGAAGAGGCGAAAAAGCGCGACCACCGCAAGCTCGGCAAGGAGATGGAGCTATTCACGTTCGACGACGACGTAGGCCCCGGCCTCCCGCTGTGGCTGCCGAACGGCACAGTGCTCATCGAGGAACTGGAAAAACTGGCGAAGGAAACGGAGTTCGCCGCCGGATACGATCGCGTGCGCACGCCGCATCTCGCGCGCGAGAACATGTATCTCACGAGCGGGCATCTGCCGTATTACGAGGAGAGCATGTTTCCGCCGATGATTCTCGACGAACTTGCTGAACAAAGAACCGAAATGACTAGGCAAGTCTCTGTCCAGCGCGCGCGCGCGCTTGAAAACTGGGGCCGCATTTCTAATCAGCCACAGTTCAAAGAGCTCAATGAACAATGGAATTCACTTCCCGAGAATGTTGCGTTTGAGAAGCTGCAAGCACTCGGTAATGCGCTACCGGAAAAGGAACTGGAAGCAGACCAAGATTATCTGCGTGCGAAGGAAAAGCTGAACAATTTGCCAGAGGCGCAGAAGTATTACCTCAAAGCGATGAACTGCCCCCATCATCACAAAATTTTCGGCGCAGTGCCGCGCAGCTATCGCGATTTGCCGCTGCGTCTCGCCGAATACGGCACCTGCTACCGCTACGAGCAATCGGGCGAATTGATGGGCCTCATGCGCGTGCGCTCGATGCAGATGAACGACGCCCACATTTACTGCACCGAGGAGCAGTTCGAGGACGAATTCCGCGCGGTGAACGAGATGTATTTGAAATACTTCCGCATCTTCGGCTTTGAAAAATACCAGATGCGCTTCTCCACGCACGACCCGGCCAAGCTCGGGCAGAAGTTCGTGGACGAGCCCGCGCTTTGGAAAAAAACCGAAGACATGGTGCGCAACGTCCTCATCAAATCCGGCATCAACTACGTCGAAGTGGCGAACGAAGCCGCCTTTTACGGGCCGAAGATTGACGTGCAGGTGTGGAGCGCCATCGGCAAGGAATTCACCATCGCCACGAATCAGGTGGACTTCGCCGTGCCCGCGCGTTTCGGGCTCAACTACCGCGCCAGCGACAACACGCAGCAGACCCCGCTCTGCATCCACCGCGCGCCGCTCGGCACGCACGAGCGTTTCATCGGCTTCCTCATCGAGCACTACGCTGGCAATTTCCCGCTCTGGCTCGCGCCGGAGCAGGTGCGCGTGATCACCATCGGCGTCGAGGAACCGCTCGTCGCCTACGCACGCGGCATCGTCGAGGAACTCCGCGCACAGGGCGTCCGCGCCGTGGGTGATTGCGGCACCGACCCGATGAAGGCGAAAATCGCCGACGCCGAGCAACGCAAAGTCCACACGATGCTCGTCATCGGCGGACGCGATCTCGAAGCCGGCAATGTCAGCCTCCGCCTGCACGGCAAAGGCAACATCGGCGCAAAACCCCGCAACGAAGCCATCGCAGACATCCTCACAGCGATCAAAGAACGCCGGGCTTAGAGCTTCGCGCACAATTTCGCTGCCAACATGCGGGGCTGTGTGTAGCACGATGGCTGTGTCTTCACCTTTCCGCCAACGCCTCCGTGCGCTGTTTAGCAGCGGTTACATGTGGCTTTTTCTCGCGGCGCTTTTGCTGCGGGGGGGTGTATCTCGCGCAGGCACTCCGCAACAATGAACTGCTCACTTATCCCGTCGTGGATGCGCGCGTGTATGTGGATTGGGCGCACGATTTCCTCGCAGGCAAATGGCTGTGGCACGACGCAAAGACTTACACGCCCGGCGTGCCGCTGTGGCTGGCGGGATGGTTTGCTGTGTTGGGCGAAAGGCCGGTGTTGCACTTTTCGGGATTCCTTTTACTCGGCGCGATTCAGGCCGTGCTGCTGGGGAAGACTGCGGATCTGCTGTGGCAGCGTCGTGTTGGGCTGGCGACAGGCTGGCTCGCGGCGCTGTATTGGCCGCTGATTATTTTCGAGGCGAGCTACTACGCGGAGCCGCTGGCGATTTTCAGCTTCACGCTCACGATGTATTTGCTCGTGCGGTGGAGCACGAATGGCGGCGCCTGGCGGCTGCTCGCATGGGCGGGGTTTTGCCTCGGCTGGACGATCCTCGCGCGCGCAAACACGATGCTTGTCGCGCCGGCGCTGGCGGTGTGGGTCGCGTGGGTGGCGCTGCGCCGTGGAAATGTGCATCGCTGGCGGGGTGCGTTCGCTGCGGTGTGCCTGCTCGCGCTTCCGCCGATGTTGCTTTGCGCGCCGATTGTATTTTGGAACTGGCGCGTAAATGGCGTGGCGGAGTTGCGCACGGGCGGCTGGCTCAGCGTCTTCCTCGGCAACAACCCGGAATACCGCGGGCTCGTGGTGCCGGTGGGCGTGCGTTGGTCGGACTTCGTCTATTTGCCCATCCGCGCCGGGCGCATCGAGCGCATCGAGCAAAACAATTACTGGCGCGAGGAAACACTGCGTATCGTTCGCGAGCGCCCCGCTGATTGGCTCGCACTCATGGGCCGCAAGGCGGTGATGCTCACGGGCGCGTTTGAGGTGAGTCAGGAAATTGACATCGCAGAATTTCGCAAGGCATCGCACGCGCTCTCGCTGCCGGTGTGGCCGGGCTGGGCGGCTGTCTTTCCACTCGCAATCGCTGCATTCGCGGCGATGGCGGGAAAATCTGATGCACGTCGCGGCTGGCCGCTGGCGCTGTGCGCGGTTGCTTATTTCGCATCGGTCGCACCGGTGCAGGCGGCGGCGCGCTACCGCCTTCCGGTGGTCGTGCCCATGCTGCCGCTCGCGGGCTGGATGCTTGCACACACGCTCTCGCGAGCACGCGACTGGCGAAGTTTGCGGGTGCCTGCCGCCGCCGCGTGCGGTGCTGCATTACTTGCATGGCCGGACTGGCCCGGGCTCGCGCAGGAAAAGATCATCAACCATCAGTTTCTCATCGGGGTGAAACGCGAGGACGCGAAGGACGACGCTGGCGCGGAGGCGGCGTTCACGGCGGGCGCGGCATGGAATCCGGCAGACCCCGACTGTCCGTATCGCCTCGGCGAAATCTGGCTGCGACGCGGAGACGCCACACGCGCGGAGACGTATTTTCAACAGTCGCTCGCGCGTTTTCCTCGCGGATACGAGGCGGTGCTCGGACTGGGGAAGTGCGCTTTCGCAAAAGGTAATGCCGATGAAGCGCTGCGCCATGTCGCCGCTGCAATGGAGCTTGCGCCAAACAATCTCAACGCTCTCAACCTCGCATCCCGCGCACACAGCGCCCGTGCAGATTGGAATGCTGTCATCGCAACATGCGAGGCCATGCGAGGCCACACCGCCTCCCCTGCCTCGGTGGTATTCACAGAGGCACGCGCCCTCACGCTCGCAGGACGTGCGGCGGAAGCACTGCCACTCTACGATGAAATGATCGCACAACCCTGGCACTCGGCGAAAGAACGCACACGAGCGCAATTTCTCAGCGGGCTGCTTGCATGGCGGCTGCCCGGCCAGCGCGCTTCGGCGATGGA
>JBEIQV010000115.1:0-9659 GCA_040376335.1 Verrucomicrobiia bacterium
ACCGTGACCCTCGTCGGTGGAATTGAGATCAAATGTGTAAGCGTTGCCAAGTTGTGCGGGAGTCGCAGTCTGATTCGTGAAAACCCCAGCCGTGTTCGCCACGCTCAGCGTGAAGGTCTGCTCCGCATGGTGCCCCTGATTATCCGCGACACGCACCTTTACTTCATGATCACCAACATAGGTATTATCGAATAGCCCTGAAACCACCCCGTTTGCTGGAGAAATGCCAAGCCCGGCTGGCGGGTTTAGCAAAGACCACGTCAAAGTAATGTCGGCCAAGCCAGAACTGTCACTGACGGCTGCGTAATTGAAGAGCGTGTCTTCAATTGCGTTCGTCTGCGGCGAGGAAGTAATGGCGAGCACATGGATGTTCGAGCCTGTATCCGCAGTGTCCGGCTCATCTTCAGTCCGGCCGATGTTATCGCGCGCAATACTATAGAAATCGTAGTGATGCCCATCTAACGCGGGGTATACAGCAGACATGGCGGTCGTGTGGTCGAGCCAGAGCTGAAAGGGCCCCTCGTCGGTGCTCGCGTAGATGTCGAAGCAGGCGAGCCCTGTGCCGCCAGCTGCGTCCTCCCCCGTCCAGCGCACCGTCAAATCCGTGCCGAGCCAGTAGTCCGGCAGCGTCTGCACGGCGCTCGTCGGCGGTGTCGTGTCGCCGATGATCGTGCCGTCGAGCAAACCATTGCGGACATGGATGTGCTGGCCGTTGAGATCGAGTGTAGCGTCCGTCGGCACGTTGAGCGTGTCGATGTAGATGGCTTCATCACCGGCTACGTCGTCGGCGTTGTTGACAAGCTGGTAGTAACCGGTCGTGAGCGTGAGCGGTGCAAAAAGGTTATTTTCCTGAAAGCCCTCGGGTGTGTAGCCGAGTTCGCGACCCACAACTTCGATCAAGCGCGGTGCGAGCGGATCGGAGCTGCCTTCGATTCGCACATCCGCGTGCGTGCCCGGCCCGCCGCCGAGCGTGCCCGCACTGAGTAGATCGCCGCTGAGCAGCACGTAGCCGGATGCATCGCCGTTGAAATAACCCGCTTCGCCAAGCGTCACGCCTTTCTTTGCATGCAGGATTCCGCCGTTCCACGCGCCGAGTTCGCCGAGGTTGGTGAGGCCTTCATTCAGTTTGAGCCACCAGCCTCCCACGTCCGCGCTGATCGTCCCGTGGTTGATCACCGGCACGTTGATCGTTCCCTGCCCGTGCAGCGTCTGGTTCGCTCCGAGCGTCAGCTCGGTGTCGGCTGCGCCGTTCATGACCACGGAGCTGCCCGCAGCCATCTCGATGCTGCCCGCTCCGTCGATAACCGTGTCCGCCTTGAGGTATATCTCTCCCTGCAGCCAATAATACCAGTCTGTCTGCTCCGTCCGGATCGCCCCGTCGTTGGTAAACGTCCCGCCCAACGTCAGCCGCGTGCTGCTCGGCGAGTATTGCAACTGGATCAGCCCTTCGTTGTGGAAGGCCGTCGCCCCGCTCAGATCCAGGCTGGAGCTGTGGCTGATAATCAAGTTCGCATCCGCAGGGATGTGCCGGTCTCCCAGCAAACTCGCCGTCGTCCCGGGCGTCTGGAAGTAGCCCGCCCCTCCATCCACCCACGGCGCCGACGTAAATGTCACCGCGTTGTAGAGCGTCACCACGCTCGATGCGTTGTCGCTGACTTTCACTTCGCCGTGCGCAACCGTGCTGTTGTCCAGCCGCACTTCGCCTCCATCCGCCAGCAAGGTCTTGCCATTGAGTTCCAGCGTCGTGTTCAGCAAGCGGACGATGCCGCCCGCGGCCACGATGTCCCTGGTCGTCGTCGAGCCCGCAGCGCCCTCAAGCGAGAGGTAACCGCCGCCCGTGCTTCTAAGCACGCCGTCATTGGTGACACCTGAGGTAAGGTAAAGCCACCGCCCGCCCACGTCCGCGCTGATCGTCCCGTGGTTGATCACCGGCACGTTGATGTTGCCCTGCCCGTGCAACGTCTGATCCGTCCCCAGCGTCAGTTCCGTGTCAGCCGCACCGTTGATCACCGGCGTGCTCCCCGCCGGCATCTCGATGGCTCCGCTTCCATCAATCAGCGTGTCCGCATTCAAATAGATCTCCCCAATCAGATGCCCGTATCCGTGCGTCTGCTCCGTCCGGATCGTCCCGTCGTTGGTAAACGTCCCGCCCAGCGTCAGCCGCGTGCTCCCGGGCGAGTATTGCAACTGGATCAGCCCTTCGTTAATCGAATTCGAACCTGCGAGATTAAACATACTCCCGCTGCGCAACCAGAGAGCTTCATGGTTCACGATGCTGTCTAGGGTAAAAGAACCGTTAATCGAAATCTGGGCATCGCCCGGGACATTGATCACCGCGTGGTAGGTATTTCCGCCGCCATTGTTCGGCACCGCGCCTATATCCCAATGGCTAGGATCATCCCAATTCCCATCCCCACCGATCCACATGGCGGTAATTACAGCCGGAGCGATGCGAGTTTCGAGCGCTTCGATAAAATCAACCGCTCTAGCGCGTCTTGTGGACAAACTACTGTTACGAGTTCGTCCCACTTGGCCTCTAACCACTGCTCCGTTCCTAACCCGCGTTGCCCAACCCGATGATTTATTAAGTGAGCGATATTTCATAGCACCTAAGCCTCGCTCTAACTTTTAATCCCGCTCACCCATATTTGGCGGTAAACGCCCCAAACTTGCCATGCAACTCATCTCAACCAGATGGATTCACCGCCTTTGGGAAACAGGGCCCGATGCATCCGCTCACGACTCACAGTACTGCGAAGCGCAGCAAGCACACGCCTAGTCCTTCGAGCGGTGCGCGGTGTGGCAGGATTTGCAGGCGTTCGCGCTCTCAAACTTATCGGCGGCACCCTTCTCCTTTTTCTCCAGCGAATCCATCGCCTCCATGAGTTCGCCCACGCGCTGATTCCATTCCGCCAGTTCGCCCTTGGGCGGCTTGGTGCCTTTGAGCGTGCGGTAGGAGGTGATCAACTTTTTCGTTTCCTCCTCCGTCGCGATGCCGTCCACGACTTTCTGCGACAAATTCGGCGTTCCCTTCGGTGCCTTGCAGCAAACCTTCATCACCCGCTCGATCACATCATCATCCTCCTTCTCCTCGCCGCCGCCTTTGCGCTCCTTGTGCTCTCCACGACGGCCATGCTCCCGTTTCTTGTGGTGTTCGCCTTCTTTCTCCTCGCGTTCCTCGGCGCGTGCGACCGGGGCGGCAGGATTCAGCGCGGCAAAAAGCGCGAGCGTCAAAAGCGTCGTAGGGATGATGGATGAGGCGAGTTTGTTCATGGCGTAGTGGAGCAGGCCTCACTTGTATTGGAATAGCATGGTAAGACAATGCGCTTTAAATCGGGGCAAATGCGGCAGTGGATGCGCATTGGCTCGGTTCAATTGTCGGTTACACGCGGAAGAGCGCGCCCATCTTTTTGCCGAGGATTTTGCTGGCGATGGCGATGGTGAGGCCGAGAAAAACCATAGCCCAGACGCCGAGCGCGGCGGCGAGGAATTTACCGTCGCCGATGAGTTGGAAGAGTTCGTAGATCGCTTTGGTGATGGGGTAGTGCTGCTGCTGTTGGGCGAGGATGAGGGAGTCGCTGACTTCGAGCATTGCGAAAGAGAATGCGAGCAGTGCTCCGGCGAGGACGTTGGCGGCGATGAGCGGGAAGGTGATTCTGCGCAGGGTGCGAAGGGGAGGGCAGCCGAGATTTTGCGCGGCTTCTTCGAGCGTCTCGCTCGTTTGCTGGAGTCCGGCTACGGCGCTGCGCACGACGTAGGGGAGTCGGCGCACGGCGTAGGCGATGACGAGCAGGAGCGTGGGGTCTTTTCCGGGATTCATGAATTCAAAGGCGCGTCCGGGCTGTGTCATCGAGAGATATCCGAAGGCGAGGACGAGGCCGGGCACGGCGAGCGGCAGCATCGCGACGGCGTCGAGCAAATGGCGGCCCGGCAATTTCGTGCGGACGATGACGTAGGCGATGGCGAGGCCGAGCACGATGTCGAACGCCACGCTGAACGACGCGTATTTGAGCGAGTTGGTGATGCTGGGGACGGTGAGGTAGTGACCGAGCGCGTCGGAGTAGTGTTGCGTGGTGAATTCCGCCGGAAGCACTGTGCGATACCAGTCGCCAGCGAAGCTTTCCAAAACAACGCCGATGTGCGGGAGCAGCGCGATGAACGTGATGCCCGCAAACGCCAGCGCGCATAGCGTGCCCTTCGCGCCGCTGAGTGTGCGCGCGCCGGAGGCCGTGGTCGCTTTTCCCGACATCGCGTGTTCGCCGCGGCCAAAGAGCAGCTTGCTCGCGAGATAAAGCAGCAGCGTGGCGGCGAGCATCACCACCACGAGTGCGAAGGGAAACGGGTTGCCGGAGATTTCCTTGATGCCGTGGAAAATCTGCACGCTGGTGACGCGCGTGTAGTCAAAGATGAGCGGCGTTCCCAGTTCGGTGAACGCGAAGATGAAAACAATCGTCCCACCCGCAAAAAGCCCCGGCATGATCAGCGGAAGCGTGATGCGACGGAAACGCCGAAAGCCCGTGCAGCCGAGATTCGACGCCGCTTCCTCCATCGCAGGATCGAGGTTTGCGAGCGCAGCGGTGAGATTTAGATACAGGATCGGGTAAAGATGCAGCGCGTTCAGCACCACAATTCCCCAGAACTGCCCGCGTCCCAGCCAGTCAATCGTCGCACCGGGATCGAGCAGCCCGAAATGCGTGAGGATCGTGTTGAGCGCGCCATATTGCCCGAGCATCGCGCGCACGCCGATCGCGCCTACGAACGGCGGCAGGATCATCGGCACTAGCACCAGCGCATTCAGAAGTTTCTTGCCGCGAAAATCGAAACGGTCGCTCAGAAAAGCGAGCGGCAGCGCGATGGCCAGCGTCGCCACCGTGCTCGCAAGCGCCAGCAGGAAGCTGTTTCGCAATCCCTCGACGTAGATCGGATTTTTAAAAACCTCCACAATGTAGGCGAAAGTAAAACCTCCACTCGCATCGAAGAACGCCCGCTGCACCGTCGTGACGAGCGGCCACACGAAGAACGCACCGAGGAGCGCAATCGTTGCCGCCCAGACGAACCATGCGAGGCTTTTGGACATGGCGAGCGTTGTAGCGAAGGTGGCGCGTGGAGCAAGGGCGCGCTACGCAAAAACTTGTTCGCGTGCGCATATTTCGTTGCGCTGGATGCTCCCTACAGTTTGAAAACCAGCAACCCTAGCCGATATAAACTGAGCAGAGTATCCAGTGAATCCTGTTTAATAAATGGGCACTGCCTCTCGCCAAGCTGAACTTCTTCGGCCGTGGTAGTGCGTGTGTTTATTCTTCGCGGACGACGACGGAGGTGCCGACTTTTACTTTTTCGTAAATGAGGGGGGCGATGTCGGCGGGGAGGCGGACGCAGCCGTGGGAGGCAGGGTAGCCGGGGAGGATGCCGACGTGCATCCCGATGGCTCCGTTGAATCGGCAGAACCAGCGCATGGGGGCTCCTTCGTAGCGGGTGCCGCTGGGGGCGCTGTCCACTTTCATGGAGATGCCGGCGCGGACGATGCGTCCACCTTTGTCCACGAAGCTGCCGTAGGTGGAAGAGCGGTGGTCCTTGTCTTTTTCGGTGACGGTGAAACTGCCTTTGGGGGTCATGCCGGCGCTTTTGCCACTGGAGATGGGGGTGTCTATGTAAACCTGCTCGCCGGTCATGAGGTAGGCGCGCTGTTTTGAAATCGAGATGATGACGTGGGAGTTGTCGGGGTTGATGACATTTGCGAGTTCTTTGTTGATGACGGGCGGAGGCTGTTTGCTGATGAGTTCGCGTGCGCTTTTCATCGGGGCGGGCTGGATTGCGCCGCCGCGTGCTCCTTGTGCAAAGACGGACGGGCCGCTCGCGATGAGCGTGCAGGCAATGATGGCGATGAGGTGAGTGGGCGCGTGCTTCATTGTGCGCGGGCGTTCTAGTGAGGGCGGCATATGCGGGGCAATGAGATAATGACGGCGCGCGTTGCCAAGAAGCAGTTTGCTCGTCTACAAACGCCGTTCGCGAAATGAATAAGTCCATCGCTTTGCTGATTTTGATCTTCTGCTTCGCTGCTTCGCTCCATGCCCAGCGCAGCAGCGGGGGGACTGCACCGCCGCCTGTGGTGGCGCAGTCGGTGACGGTGAGAGCGGGGGAGACGGTGGTGGTGCAACTCGGCATCCATGGTGTGCGCGGCGAGCGGCTCGAATTTATCATCCGCTCGCAGCCGAAGTCGGGCAGGCTCTCGGAGGTGCGTGCGGTGGGTGTGAACGCGGCGCAGGTTTCCTACACGGCACCGCTGAAGGGTTCGGAAGAGGATCGTTTTACCTACGCGGTGCGCAATAGGGACGGTGTATCAGCGCCCGGTATTGTGAGCATCACTATCCCGGTGATCCCTGCGCAACCGGCGAAGTTGTCTGCACCGGAGACGATTGATTTGCCGAAGGTATTCCCCGGCCAGCGTGCCACGGCGGATTTGGAGATTCGCAACACGGGAGGAACGCATATCGAAGGCGATGCAAGTGTGCCGGCGCCGTGGAGTATCGAGGGGGAAAAGCATTATCGCATCAGGCCGGGTGAACGAGTGACGATGAAGGTCGCGTTCGCTGGCGAGAAGACGGGCACTTTCAAAGCGGACTTGGCGCTCGGCCCGGAGCAGCGGCGCAATGTCGCCCTGAAATGCGAGGTGGAGGAGGCTCTGGTTGTTTCGCAGACGGGTCTCTCGTTGGCGAGTGCTCCCGGCGAGAAGGCGCGCAGGTCTGTGCTGCAAGTGAATAATCGCTCCGAGGAGGAAGTCGCAGTGAATGTGATGGCGGGCGAGCGTTTGATCGTCGGCAAGTCGTTCTCTGTGCCTGCGCGGGGGATGGTGGATGTTCCCATCGCGGCGAATGCCGCAGTGCCGTCGGCGTTTGATGAGCAGGTGATTTTTCAATCCAAAGGATGGCGCGCAGAAATTCCCGTCCACGTGGAGGCGCTAAAGATCGTCGCTGAAGCATCACCTCCTCCTGCGCCGCCAGCACCCATCGCGGAAAAGCTTCCGCCGCCTGTTGCGCCTGTCGCAAATGTCCCACTTGCACAAGAGCCCGAAGTTATCGAGCCATCTGAAAAGGAGGTGCCGCCCGCCGCGCCCGCGCGTATTCAGAAAATGGCAGTGGACTTCCCGAAGTTGAGTAAGTCTTTTGCCCGTGTCACCTCACCGACGAGCGCCGTGATCGAGTGGCCGTCTGAATTTGCGCCCGCCAAAGGTCTGCGCTTTCAGGAACGAGTTTTGTCGCTGGATGATGCGGATGCATTGAAGGTGACGTGGAATAATTTGTCATCGGTGGACATCAGAGAGTCAGCCGGACTTTTGCGCGTGGAGTTTTACGACCTCGCGCCGGAACAGCCTTACACATTGCGCGCAGTTCGCGGAGAGGAGACGGTTTTCACCGTGCAGTTTTCGACCCCGCGAAAAAAGCCTTTCATCAACATCGAGGCGAGGACCGCGTGCCTCATCCTTCTATTTCCATTCCTTGGCTGGTTGGCGTGGAGGAAGTGGAAGACCCGCGCCCAAAGCGGGTGGTGATCTTATGATACGGGGACGGTGTCCGTATTTGCGACAGGCTGCGGTGCGGCTGCTGGAGCGGGTGCTCCTAGCAGGCCGGCGACTTGCGCCTGCACATCGGCGACTTGATCGAGTCGCAGTTGAGGATCAGGAATGACGAAGACTTCGCCGGTCTTGCCGTGTTCGTAAATGCGGGTGAGCGAGCCGTCGTCACCGCGCTTCACTTCGATTTCCTTCAGCACGCGCTTCCTTTCGAGCATGAGGGCGAGGATGTAGCGGGCATTGGTGTGTTCGCTGCCCTCCTCCTCCATGTATTTTCGCAGCAAATCCTCGCCGGTCTGTTTGCTCACAGTTTCCGGCTGTGCAGGCGGCGGAGGCACGTATTTGGATTTCCATTGTGAAAACGGAACGACGTTATCGTTGCGCGCCTTGAATGCATCCTCGCACAAATCCTCGCGGCGGAACTGTCCGTCTTCAAAAAAGAGCAGCGTATAAAAATGCTCGCCCTCTACGAAGGCGCGGTTTGTGGCGGCGCAGGTGTGGGCGCGGCTTTGGATGGTCCAGTCAGTAGTCATTATTTCCGGCGGAATGAAATTTTTGGCAGGTCACGGTTTGTTGAGCGTAGGAAAAGGAGATAGCAGCCGATGATGAGCAGTAAGGCGTTTGGAAGCCATCCCGCGACGAGAGGGGAGACGTGATTGCCTTTGCCCAAGGCCAGCATGAGGAACATGAGAAAGAGATATCCAAAGAAAATAAAAATACTGCTCGCGACCGATGCGAGAACCGCGCGTCGTGAGAAGACGATGCCGAGCGGCGCGGCTATAAAGACGACGCTCAGGCAGGTGAGTGGCAGCGCCCAGCGGTATTGCAAATGAGTGCGGAAGGCGGCGAGCTGCGGCTCGGGGAAGTCGGCATTTTGAGCGAGGTAGGTGCGGAGTTGAGGCACAGTGAGTTGCTCGGCTTCCATCGTGGAACTGGCGATGCGATACGGCGTTTCGCTCCAGTTTTTCATCACCCTCGTTGAGCGGGCTCCATATTCCTTGCTCCAGTCTTCGATTTCACCAGCGATGTTGCCCTGATTATCGAAGTTCACTTTACGACCCTGTATGAGAAGCCATTTATCATCGCGAGGGTCGAATACCGCAGTTTTGGCATACCATCTTGTGACTGGTTCCCCGCTCGCGTTGATCTGGGTGATGTGCGCATCTTCAAGGTCATTCTTTCCCATTTGCATTTTGCGAGTGAACCAGACCCGGTTGGTCATACGGTCCTTGGCGAGGTGGGTCTCGATGATGTTGAGTTTGTCGGCGCGCTTGTCGCCTTTGGTGATACGCTCGATGTCTGCTTTTCGAACGGCGTCTGCCCGAGGGGCTAGTTCGTAGTTCAGCCACATGCACACCCCTGTCGCGATGAGACCGCAAAGCAGAAGCGGAGCGATGACACGCATCACGCTGCGCCCGGATGTGAGCATCGTGATGACTTCGTTTGAGCGCGACATTTTGCTCAGACAGTAGAGCAGCGCAAGCAGCAGGCCGAGTGGCATCGAGAACATGCAGAAGTGGGGAAGCTGGTGAATGTAATAGATGCCAATCAGTTTCCACTTCGCCTTTGCCTCCACGAAATCGGTGAGGTTGTCGTTGAGGTCGAAAATCAAGAGGATTCCAAGGAACGCGGAGAAGCACAGGAGGAATGGCTCCAGAAAATTTCGTAGGACGTATCGGTCAAGAAGGCGCATGAGCGGGGTGGGATTTCACGCATTGTGGCCGGTTTCGCAAAGAGAAATCAGCGAATAAACTGAGATTGGGTTGTTGCTGCGCTGTCCGGTCGGGTAAATGCCGCGTTCACTTACAACTCGATTCAATACCGTGTCACACATCGTCGGCATAGATCTCGGCACTACAAACTCACTCATCGGAGTGATGGAAGCGGGCTTTCCCATTCTCCTCGCGGATGGGGAGGGCGCTCGGCTCACTCCATCGGTCGTGTATTTTCCAAAAGATGCGGAGCCGCTGGTCGGACGCTCCGCCGTGCGGATGCGTGCGCTTGAACCGGAGAACACTGTGTATTCGGCGAAAAGATTCATCGGCCAGCGGGCAGGGGAGGGTGGGGAGGAGGTTTCATACCGACTCGC
>JBEIQV010000194.1:0-6407 GCA_040376335.1 Verrucomicrobiia bacterium
CCTCCATGATGTTCCAGACGAGATCGCGCGCGTATTCCTGTAGCGAGTAATTCGTGCTGCTGTCGAAGGCTGTGCGCGAACCGTCGTAGTCCACACCAAGACCACCGCCGCAATCGAGGTAGCCGATGGCGTGTCCGAGCTTGCATAGCTTCGCATAAAAACGCGCGGCCTCGCGAACTGCGCGCTTTACCGTGCCGATGTCAGGCACCTGCGAGCCGACGTGGAAGTGAACGAGCTTTAAACAGTGTCCGAGATTCGCCTCGCGCAGCATTTCGCTCGCAGCCAGCAACTCCGCCGTGCTCAGACCAAACTTCGCGTTTTCGCCACCGCTCAGCGCCCATTTACCAGCGCCCTTCGCGAGCAAGCGCACGCGCATCCCGATCCACGGCTCGACTCCCATCTCGCGCGAGACTGCGAGGATTTGCTGAAGCTCCTCGAGTTTCTCCACAACCATGATGACGCGCTTGCCGAGCTTCGTGCCAATGAGCGCATTTTGAATGAACGTGGCGTCTTTGTAGCCGTTGCAAATAATGAGCGACTCTGGATCACGGTGAATGGCGAGCGCTGCGAGCAACTCGGGCTTGCTGCCCGCCTCGATGCCGAAGTGAAACTCCTCCCCCGCCGCCATGATCTCCTCCACGACTTCCTGAAGTTGATTCACTTTGATCGGGAACACGCCGCGATAAACGCCCTGATACTTGAACTCCTCGATCGCGCTCGCAAATGCGCGGTTGATCGTCTCGACGCGATGGCGCAGCAGATCCTGAAAGCGCAGCACCATTGGAAAAGTGAGGCCATGCTCTTTCGCCTCGGCGACGAGTTCCATGATGTCTATCGGTGTCTGCGTATCCTGCGTGGGAAACACCTGAACGTTGCCTTTTTCGTTGATGCCAAAATAGCCGGCACCCCAGCGATCTATGTTATAGAGCGACGTTGCTGCTGATATGTCCCAATTCTGCTGCTGCATTTGTGGGCGCGCGATTATGGCAAAGAGGCGGCGTGCGCAATCATGCTGTGAGAAAATATTTCGTTACCTCGCCAGTCATCACTTCTGCACAGTGCGCAAAAGCACGTCGCCGACTTGTAAGTCGAGCGCCTGCTCAGCCACTCGCAGGAAGCCTGTGCTTTGATCCGTGAGCGCCACATGCAGTTTCCCGACACTCTTTTTTGGCGCGGTGAGTTTGTGTTGTTTGAGAAGTTTTTGCACAGCGAGTGCGGTGTTCTGCGCAGAATCTACGAGGGTGATTTTCGGTCCGACGAATCGCTGAATGGCAGCGCGCAGCAGTGGGTAGTGCGTGCATCCAAGAACAAGCGTGTCCACATCGTGCCGCAGCATTTTTTCCAAATAGCGCGCTATGACCGAGTCCGTGACGGCATCCTCGATCCAGCCTTCTTCGATCAACGGAACAAAAAGCGGACACGCCTCGCTGAATACTTCCAACTCGCTGTCCAATTCCTCAATCGCACGCTCGTAAGCACGGCTATTCACCGTCGCCCTTGTGCCGATGACGCCGATTTTGCCGCTTCGAGTCGCCTTCACCGCCGCCTGCGCGCCGGGCTCGATCACTCCGGTCACCGGAACACGCAAATCCAATTTCAACTGCGGCACACCAAGCGCACTCGCGGTATTGCACGCGACCACGATGCACTTCGCGCGTTCTGCAAGCAGCAGCCCCGCAAGTTCCACGCTATATCGCTCGATGGTCGCCTGACTCTTCCCGCCGTAAGGAACCCGTGCAGTATCACCGATGTAAAAGATGCTCTCGCTCGGCAGTAATTCCCGCAGCGCTGCAACGACTGTCAGTCCGCCAATGCCCGAATCAAACACTCCAATCGGACGCGCCGCTTCGTTTGGCTTGGTGAGTTTTGCTTTGGTGGATTTCACGGTGAATCGGATGAAAGGCGGTATGCACATTCATGTGCAAGCGCAGTGAATTTTATTGCGAACTAGGTGGCTCGATAGGCGCTGGCTTCGGCGGTGCTATCTTTGGGGGCTCGGGCGCCGCAACACGTTCCTCCTTGGGCTGGTTACCGACGGCGCGCTTGTAGTTTTCAACTGCTGAAAAAATAGCCTGTGCAAGCGTCTGCCGATAGATCGGCGTTGCGATGAATTTCGCGTCGTAGGGATTTGACTGAAAACCACCCTCAATCAGCACTCCGGGAATCGAGAGATCTCGAATGACGACGAACCGCGCACGTTTCAGTCCTCGATCAAACATTCGCGTCTTCACCACCAGCGCGGCGTGTGTCGCCGTCGCGAGCGCGATGTTTTCTGCATCGTGTGCATGGCCCGCACACTCGACGAAATCGCTGATGGAAGGACCGTCGGCCATCATCGAGGGAACACCGCGTGGGGCGAGCGTGTAGGTTTCGACACCAGTGCCGTAGCCTCCAGCATTGAAATGCACGGATACAAAAATCGCGCGACGATACTTGTTGGCGATTCGCACCCGATCATCGAGTGGAATGAAAGTGTCATCGCTCCGTGTAAGCACGACTTTATATCCCGCAGCCTGAAGCAACGCCCGGGCACGTTGCACAGTATCGAGCGCAAAAGTTTTTTCCCCACCCCATTGGCTCATCGCACCGTTGTCGTGACCTCCGTGGCCGGCATCTAGCACCACCGTGTCAATCGGCTGTGCGTTTTTGATTTTGCTCGGCCTCATCACCGGCTCGATGAGCTTGACGAGATCCATGCGAGAGATGCAGACCTTTCCGCCATGCTCAACCGCCGGATAGCTGAGGATGAACTTGAGGTTGTTGATGTAGAACTCCGCCGAGTTCAGCGTCGCACGGAGGCTACGCACGCCAGAGCTTACGGTGACTTCCTTTTCTGTGCGCTTCACCTCTTTGAGCCCGTAGAAATCGGCGATATTATCCATATCGAGGTAGTCGCGTCCGCCGACTTGATGCACGGTCCAATCCCCCGCATTGGCGAAGCGGGCGATGAAGACGAGCAATAAACAGACAATCCGGCGCATGGGCGGCGGGAAAATAGGAAACTCACTCCACATGGCAAGTGCCACGCGAGCGCTACACGACTTTTAGTTCTGCATTGGTATTCGCGTCGTGAATGGTGAACTTCTCGTGGTGATACGCCGGGTCGGGCCGGAACGTG
The DNA here is from genome assembly GCA_040376335.1 of Verrucomicrobiia bacterium. Classification (GTDB taxonomy): domain Bacteria; phylum Verrucomicrobiota; class Verrucomicrobiia; order Chthoniobacterales; family Chthoniobacteraceae; genus SXWH01. The sequence goes on from JBEIQV010000194.1 coordinate 3,119, forward strand.
AGCCGTGCGGCGTATTTCCTTTCGATCTCCACAAGCAACTCCTCGTCTTCCTTGCGCAGACGTTCGAGCACGAGCGGGTGCAGTTGCACGCGGACTTCGTGGATATCCACGTAGAACTTCATCACGCGATGTAGTTCGCGCTGAATCTCAACACTCAAGCTCGTAGAGCTCTTCACCGTGCCGCGACCATTGCAATACGGACACGGTGTGAAGACGGAGCCGCTGATGCTCTCGTGCGCACGCTGGCGCGTCATTTCCATAAGACCGAGCGGACTGATGGGCAGAATGTGCGTCTTGGCCTTGTCGCGCTTCATCCGATCTTTCATGCGCTGGAAGACCTGCTGCTGATCACGACGGCTCTTCATATCAATGAAGTCGCCGATAATGAGACCGCCCATGTTGCGCAGGCGGAGCTGGCGAGCGATTGCATCGGCTGCTTCGAGGTTTGTCTGGAGGATCGTTTTCTCCACGTCACGACTTCCTTTGTTGCGGCCAGTGTTCACGTCAATCGCGACGAGCGCCTCGGTTTCATCAATGACGATGTAGCCGCCGCACGGCAGCCAGACTTGACGGTGAAATGCATCCTCGATCTGCCGCTGCACGCCGTAGCGCTCGAAAATCGGCACGGGTTCGCGGTAGTGCGTGATATGGTTCACACTGCGCTTGCTGACTTGTCCGACGAGTTCCTTCATCGTCTTCACGCTGGCCTCGTCATCACAAACGACCTCCTCAATTTCATCGGTTAGAAAATCACGCACCGTGCGCTCAACGAGGTCAGGTTCTTGAAACACGCACGCTGGCGCTTTCTTCTGCTGCATCTGCTTTTCAATGCCGCGCCATTGCTCGATGAGGTAGGCGATATCGCGCACGAAATAGCGCGCCTTTTGCCCCTCGCCGACAGTGCGAATGATCACACCCATGCCTTCGGGAATATCGAGTTCACGAAGAATTTTCCGAAGACGCTCACGCTCCTTCGGGTTTTCGATCTTCCGCGAAATACCGCACTGATCCGTGTAGGGCATCAACACGAGGAAGCGACCGGGCATTGAGATGTTCGTAGTGATGCGCGGGCCCTTGGTGCTGATGGGGCCTTTGGTCACTTGCACGAGCACTTCGCTGCCGACTGGATAAATGCTCGGGATGTCCTTCGATGTGATGCGCTGCTTCTGCTTGCGCTCGCCGCGATCCACTTCCTCGATGCCGGCATCGAGTGCTGCGGGAAGTGCGTCCCAGAAATGGAGGAAGGCGTTTTTTTCGTAGCCAATGTCCACGAACATGGCCTTGAGACCGTGTTCAATGTTGCGAACGCGGCCTTTGAAAATGCTGCCTACGATGTTCCGATCGTCGGTGCGCTCGATGTTATATTCTTCGAGCACTCCGTTCTCGAGGAGCGCGACGCGCTTCTCCAGTTTTTCGACGTTGATGATGAGTTTGTTGCCCGTTGGGCGTGGTGCGAGTCCGATGAGTTGTTTCACTTTTTTGATTAAGGAAATTGTGGTTTGAGTGATTTTACGAAGCACTGGCGGGATATTTGTTAGCGGCGAGGGCCACCGTTGGTTGGTTGTGTTGGTTTGTTACTGGGGCCGAAAATTCTCTGCCAAATACTTGGCTTGCGCATGCCGCCGACCTGTCCGCGTGCATCTGCGGGAGCACTCACGTCGGGTCGCGCGCCTGATGTGTCATTGCCACTGGGCTTGAGCGGCCCGTCGGCGTGCTCGGCGGTTTCTTCGTCATCCGCGACGCGACGGCTGTCTGGACGTTGGTCTGTGCCAGTGAATGCGGTGGCGACTAGTTTATTGAGCGATCCATCTTCCTTGAGCGTGATCTCGGAGATTTGCTCCAGACTGCCGAGTTGTGGATTCACCCATGCGATTTGCGGCGAATATCCGGCTTCGAGCGCGAGGCATTCTTTCAGAATTTTTTGCGCCACAGGAGCAGCAACGCCGCCGCCGGATTTCGCACCCTGAATCATCACGCAGATCGCGTATTTCGGCTGTTTGTATGGCGCGAAGCACATGAACCAGACGTGATTGTCCTTCACTCGCTCGTTGCCTTCCTTTCGCCAAAACTGAGCAGTGCCAGTCTTGCCTGCGACTTCGACGCCTTTGATCTGTGCGCGCTTGCCAGTGCCACCGGCTTCATTCACGACGCGCCACATTCCACGGCGGATTGATTCGATTTGATCCGCTGTGACTCCCAGATCCCGAAGATTACTGCGGACTTTTGGCTCCACGGGCACTGCAAAACTGCCGTCTCCATCGCGCACGTCGCTGCCTTGCGAATCCACGATACGGGAAACGAGTCGCGGATAATAGCTCGTGCCGCCATTCGCAAGTGTCGAACAAACCATCGCGATTTGGAGTGGTGACGCCTCAACTTCGCCCTGACCAATGGAGACGTTCGCGGTGTGCGATGCACTTTTCACCATCGCTGCCTGGCCAGTCGCCGTAAGCCACTTCGGGCCGGGCAAGATGCCGCCGTGCTCACCGCTCAGCGCAATGCCCGTCTTCGTGCCGAGGCCAAGTGCTTCACCGACGGTCTCAATGGCCTGTATGTTCGCTGCATTTCCGAGTTGGAAAAAGTAGCAGTTGCATGAGTTTTTTATCGCACCTGAAAGGTCGAGCGTGCCGTGCGCTCCTTTTCCGAAAATCCAGCATTTCATCGCACGGTTTCCGTAGGTAAAACTCCCCGAGCAATTGTAGGCACGACTAACCGGAATGCCCGCGCTAAGACCTGCGAGCGCAGTGACAGCTTTGTATGTCGAACCCGGTGCGTATCCTTGCACCGCGCGATTGACGAGTGGGTCAGCTATGGCGTCGTCGAGTCGCTGCATGTCTTCGGCACTGATTTTCGGGACGAATATATTCGGGTCATAGTCCGGCACGCTTGCCATCGCGAGGATGTCGCCGTTGTTCGGATTCGTCACCACGACAGACCCGCGACCTACGTCCGCCTGACGAAGTGTCTTTTCGACGATCATCTGAATGCGTGCGTCAATCGTCAGATACACATGGCTGCCCGGCGTAGGCGCGACTCGTTCGATCTCGGCACCGATTTTATTTTTCACCGTGCGTTCGAGCACACGCTTCCCTGACTTGCCACGCAGGTATTTATCGAAAGTGAGTTCGACATTTGAGCGACCCACCACATCCGGTTGGTAGTAGGTGAACGCTTTGATGTCCGCCTCTTTATTGATGTCCTCAGGCGCGCCAGTGTAGCCGAGCACATGAGCCGCAAATGCGCCGTAAATGTATTGGCGAACGGGGCGAATCGCGACCTCGACCCCGGA
>JBEIQV010000247.1:0-5003 GCA_040376335.1 Verrucomicrobiia bacterium
CAGGCACGCGTTGCCCTCGTCCACAGCGATGTCCTCCTCCACGCCGCCGAGCATCCCGAGTTCCGCCTCGACTGTGATGCCCTTTGCATGGGCGCGATCCACCACGCGCTTGGTGATGGCCACATTTTCCTCAAACGGATCGTGCGACGCATCAATCATCACCGAGGAATAAAAACCGGAATCAATGCAGTCGTAGCAAGTCGCCTCGTCGCCGTGATCGAGATGCACCGCAAAAATCGCATCGGGAAAAATCTCCGACGCACTGCGGATAATCGCCTCCAGCATCCGCTTGTCCGTGTATTTGCGCGCGCCTTTGGAAATCTGGATGATGAACGGTGCCTGGCTGTCCATGCATCCCCGGAAAAGCCCCATCGTCTGCTCGGCGTTGTTGATGTTGTAAGCGCCGACGGCGAATTTTCCGTAGGCGACTTTGTATAGTTGTGCGGTCGTGACAATCATTGCACGCAGAGTGGAAGAGTAACAACCGCCCCACGGCAAGCGCAGAGTCAGGCCGGGTCGGCTAATTCAGCAGCCGATACCAGTTGTTCCGGCGGTGGGGTTCGTAGCCGGCTTCGCGGATGAGGCGTTCGATCATTTCGGAATTCAGGCGGAAGGTGGTGCCTGCGCTGGAGACGACGTTTTCCTCCATCATCACGCTGCCGAAATCGTTTGCGCCGTAGCTCAGCGCGATCTGGCCGATGCGCGGGCCTTGCGTGACCCACGAGCTTTGGACGTTTGGGATGTTGTCGAGATAGATGCGGCTGAGCGCCTGCATCCGCAGGTATTCGCCGCTGCCGACGGTCGGGGCGCGGAGCTTTGTATGGCCGATGCTGGTGGCCTCGTCTTTGATGTCCTGAAATGTCCAGCAGATGAACGCGGTGAAGCCGCCCGTTTTGTCCTGCTGAACGCGCAGGCGATCCAGATGCTCGATCCGGTCTTCGAGCGTTTCGACGTGGCCGAACATCATCGTGCAACTCGAATTCAGCCCCAGCTCGTGTGCGATGTGCATCACCTCCAGCCACGCGTCGGATTTGCATTTCAGCGGGGCGATGCGGTCGCGCACCAAGTCCACGAGAATTTCGCCGCCGCCGCCGGGGATGCTGCCAAGTCCGGCGTCCTTGAATTTTGAGATGACCTCGCGCAGCGGCATTTTGAAAACGCTGGCGAAATGCTGAAACTCCGGCGGGCTGAAGCCGTGGATGTTGATGTGCGGATACTTCGTGCGCACGTGCGAGAGCATGTCGAGATACCACTCGATGCCGAGCTTTGGATGGTGCCCGCCTTGCAGCAAAATCTGCACGCCGCCGATGGCGCTGAGTTCGTCGAGCTTCTGATCCAGTTGCTCGTGCGTGAGCACATAGTGGTCGTCGTCTTTCTCCGTGCGGTAGAACGCGCAGAACTTGCAATACACGTTGCAGACGTTCGTGTAGTTGATGTTGCGGTCCACGATGTAGGTGACGATTTCGTTGCCGCGTCCGTCGTGATGATCGGCGTGGATAAGCTTGCGCCGGGCGTTCGCCAGTTCGCCGAGTTCGGGCAGCGGCAGGCGGTAAAGCTCGCGCGCGTCTTCGATAGTGATGCGCTCTCCGGCGAGAACGCGTCCGGCGAGGGTGTCGTCGAGAATGGCTGTGGTGCTCATGCGTCCGACACTATTGCTGCTCAAAGTTCACGCGTCCAGCGCGAGCAGGCCGCGCAGCGGGACGTCGAGCCAGTTGGGACGGTTGTTGAGTTCGTAGAGGACTTCGTAGAGCGCTTTTTCGAGCAGGAAAAGACGGAGCAATTCCGCATCGTTGGGCGTCTCGATGAGCGATTCCGAAATCGCCGCACGCCATGCGGTCAAAAATACCTGCTGCGATCTGCGCGCCCAATGCTCGGTTTGTCCGACTGTCACGCTGGCGTCCGATTTTCGCCCGGCGTGCGCGGCGTAGTGAAACGAGCGCAGCATCCCGGCGACATCACGCAGTGGCGGATGTTTGGCGCGGCGCTCATCAAGCGTGCGTGAGGGTTCGCCCTCGAAGTCTATGATCACGAAATCATCTCCCGTATCCAGCACCTGCCCGAGATGGTAGTCGCCATGCGTGCGCGTCTTCACGCCGACGATTCCGCTGGCGACAGGCATCGTCCTCACTCCGTTTTGCAGGACTTTCTCAGCGAGCAACCGCGTTTCACCTTCGAGCGAATCGAGACGCTCGCCAAGCGATGCGAACACTCTTGCCGCGAGTTGCGTTATGCCTTCAGCCACACGCCCTGTGTCTGCCTCTTCGATCCGCTCGGGCGCAAATTCCGGCAACGACGCATCGCTCGCCAGCGCGAGGTGCATTTCGCCCGTGCGAAGGCCGAGCAAATAGATGCGTGTGGTCCAGTCGGCAATCGCGTCCGGGTCCTGGATGCAGTGTGAAAATTCACGCAGCGCTAGCGACCACGCGTTGCCGTGATTTGGCACCACGGCAGTCGCCAGCGCCAACGACGCGCCCGCCCATTCGATGGCTCCGCCGAACGCGGCGACGTGCTTGAATTTCGCCCGCTCACTGAGAAAGCGCGTGATTTCTGCGTCGGGATTTATGCCCGCGCTCAGCTTGCGGTAGAGTTTCACAAAAAGCCGCTCGCCGTAGATGAGCGACGTGTTGCTCTGCTCCGCATCGAGCACACGCGACTCCGGCGCATCGCCATCGGGAAACATCGCCGAGAGAGCACTACCCGCCTCGGCGCAGAGTTCGCCATCACGCCCGCCGCGCTGGAGTAACTGGAAGAGCGCTGCGCGAAACTCCGCATCATGCATGGCATCGAAAAGCACCCCGTTTTCCAATTTTGCCACGACCGCTCCCGGCTCAGTGTCCACACCAATCGCGAGCGGCACCGCGTATGTTTCCGAATTGCCCTCCGCGTAGCTCACCTCAACGGCCAGCACTTGCGCCGGGCCAATCACGACCTGCCGGACGATGCGAAACTCGCGCCCCGCCCGCGCCTTTCCCGCAAACCAGCGCTGGGCAGGCATCCACGCAGGCAGCAGTTCCGCTTCGAGTCGGCGCACTCCGGCGGGTGTGGTAAAAAGAGGATCGTTCATCGCCCACAGCGTAGGCAGAAAACCGGCAGTCCGTCCGCATATTCCGCGAGTCTCTGTTTGCGTTTGGCGGCGGCTACATTAGAAATCGCGCACTATGTCACGCGGACTTCTCATCGGCATCTCCCTGCTCGTCATCCTCATCATCGGCGGTTGCTCCAGTTGCAGTAGCTACAACTCGATGAACTCGCTCAAGCAGGGCGTGGATAAAAGTTGGGCCGACGTGCAGAACGTTTACCAACGGCGCGCAGACCTCATCCCGAACTTGGTGAAGACCGTCGAGGGCGCGGCGAATTTTGAAAAGTCCACGCTCACGCAGGTGATTCAGGCCCGGCAGCAGGTGACGAATCTCAAAGTGGACCTCACCAGCGCGCCGAATGATCCCGAAGTGCTCAAACGCTTCCAAGCCTCGCAGGAGCAACTCAGCGGCGCGCTCTCGCGACTGCTCATCACGGTTGAAAAATACCCCGAACTGAAAGCGACGGCCGGCTTCCGCGATTTGCAGGCGCAACTCGAAGGCTCGGAAAATCGCATCACCGTGGAGCGCGGACGTTTCAACGAAGCTGTGATGGCTTACAACACGAAGGTGCAAAGCATGCCCGCCCGACTCTACGCGGGCTTCTTCGGTTTTACTCCGAAGCCCTACTTCGCTGCGCGCGAGGGCAGCGACTTACCACCGCCAGTCAACTTCGACTTTGGCAACAAGCCCGCAGGCACCCCGGACGCCACGAAGTAAATGACCTTCCCAAGCTGCCTGCTACGCTTCTGGCTCTGGCTTGCAGTTCTTGCTGGTGCCTCAGCGGCGGAAGTGATGCCGCCGAAACCGGCGCAGTGGTTCAATGATTACGCTGCCGTCGTTCCTTCCGACACCGTCTCGCAACTCAACGCCAAGCTCCAGCAGTTCGAGCGTGATACTTCCAATCAGGTCGTCGTCGCCGTCTGGCGCGACATGCAGACAGATTCGTCGGTTCAAGATTACACGTTCCGAATTTTTCAGCAGTGGAAGCTGGGGCAGCGCGACAAAAACAACGGCATAGGCCTATTTGTATTCATCAATGCTCGAAAGATGTTCATACAGGTCGGTTACGGACTTGAGGGAGCGGTGCCAGATGCGATTGCAAAACGTATCATCGAGGACGAAATCACGCCGAAATTCAAAACAGGTGACTATGGCTCGGGATTGTCTGCTGGTGTGGATGCCATTCTGGCGGCCAGTAAAAATGAGTATAAAGGACCCGGGAGTATCAATAAGAGCGGACACTTACTCGATGATTGGGGCGATGGCTCATGGATATTTTGGTTGTTAGTGGCTTTGTTCATTTTGAAATTCTTCCTACAGTTGCGCGGTGGGCATGTGATTTCCGGACGTGGTTCGTATCGCGGTGGGTGGGGTTCAGGAGGTGGCTGGAGTTCGGGTGGTGGGGGCGGCTTCAGCGGCGGTGGCGGACGTTCCGGCGGCGGCGGCGCAGGAGGGAGCTGGTGATATGAACACGAAAGAATTTATTTCCAAATTGGATCAGGAAAAGGTTGTCGCAGCGATTGCGGAAGCTGAGCGGCAGACATCCGGTGAGATTCGCGTTTACATTTCGCGGCGGAATCGCACGGACGGGCTTGCTGCTGCGCATGTTCGCTTCAAAAAACTCGGGATGCACAAGACGCGTGAACGGAATGCCGTGCTGATTTATGTGGCCCCGGTCGCTCAGACATTCGGGATTGTGGGCGACGAAGCGGTGCACACGCGCTGCGCGGAAAATTTCTGGCAGGATGTGCGGGATGCAATGGCTGTGGAATTCAAGGCCGGGCGATTTACCGAGGGAGTCGTAGCGGCAGTGAATCTCGTCGGAGCCGAACTGAAGCGCCATTATCCCCACCACGCTGACGACAAAAATACACACTCGAACGAAATAGATATCGAGTGAGGCTGCTGCTCCGAAAACCTACC
>JBEIQV010000312.1:0-3742 GCA_040376335.1 Verrucomicrobiia bacterium
TTGAGAGGATCGTATTTGTGATCATGGCAGCGGCAGCACGTAAATGTGAGGCCCAGCCAGACCGTCGCCGTTGCCTCTACACGATCCTGCACATACTCGACGCGCGACTCCTCGGGGATGCGCCCGCCCTCGCCGTTGATCATGTGGTTTCGATGAAAGCCTGTCGCTACAAGCTGCTCTTGAGTCGGCTCCGGCAGTAGGTCTCCGGCGATTTGTTCGATGGTGAATTGATCAAACCGCATATTGTCGTTCAGCGCCTTGATCGCCCAGTCGCGCCAATACCACATCGCCCGCACGGGATCGCCCTGATAGCCGTTCGTATCCGCATAGCGCGCAGCTTCCAGCCACTCCCACACCATGCGCTCGCCGTAGCGCGGGCTCGCGAGCAATTTATCCACAAGCGCAATGACTGCGGCGTCTTGTTTCGCAGCATCGCCATTTCCGCACGCGCGCAGAAACTCATCCACTTCCGCGGGCGTCGGCGGCAAACCGGTGAGGTCGAGATAAAGTCGGCGACAAAGTTTATCCGGCGCAGCCTCCGGCGAAGGCGTGAGTCCTTCGCCGAGTTGACGCGTGAGCACAAACGCATCAATCGCGTTCTTCGGCCATTTGCCGAGCGCGGGCAATTTTCCCTCAAGCTCATCCGCCAGCTTCGCGTCACGCTTGTGCAATCCCGCAATTCGCAATTGGAAATCCGAAATTCCCGGTAACGACGGAAGCTTCGGCGCAGTGAACGCCCAGTGCTGTCCCCATTTCGCCCCCTCCTCTATCCATCGCTTGAGCGTCTCCTTTTGCGCCTGCGACAGCGTCCGCTTTGATTTCTTCGGCGGCATCACATCATCCTCATCCGTCGTGAAAATGCGCGCCACCAACTCACTCGCCTTGCTGTCTCCCGGCTTGATTGCCGTCACCCCGTCCTCGGTTCGAAAAGCTCCATCCGCGCCCTCTTTTACATCGAGCCGCAATTTCGCCTCGCGTGTCTGTGCATCCGGCCCGTGGCAGTGGTAGCAGTATTCGGAAAGAATCGGCTGCACATCGCGATTAAAATCCACCTCAGCACGCAAAAGCCCTGCGGCAGTCGCAAAAACAAAAGTAAGAAACAGTAAGCGCATGGATGCGTAAAAAGAATCTCTGTCGGCACTCCTTCTTAGCGAGTGCAATCATACGATAACAAATACGCAGTCTCGATTTGCGACTACTTCCGTGCTTTGATTTTGGCTTTTGGGCGCTGGCGGCGTGTTTGTTTACGGACGAAGCGGGCTTCGCCGAGTGCGAGGGCGATGAATTCTGACTGGCTGTCCCGCTTGGGCTGGCCTTCTGCGCGTGCGACGCGGGTGTAACTGCCGTCGTTTTCGAGCTGCCATGCCTTTGTGTTGTCGGCGAGCTGCGCGGCGAGAATTTGATTCATGATGCGCTCGCGCAAGGCGGCGTCCTCGACTGGGAATACGATCTCGACGCGGCGGATGAGGTTTCGCGACATCCAGTCTGCGCTGCCGAGATAGGTCTCTGGTTTTCCACCATTCTCAAAATGGAAGATGCGTGCGTGTTCGAGGAAGCGACCGACGATGCTGCGCACGGTGATGTTTTCGCTGACGCCGGGAATGCCGGGCCGCAGACAGCAGATGCCACGGACGATGAGTTCTATTTTCACGCCGGCCTGTGATGCGCGGTAGAGCGCGCGGATGATGTCGGGATCGCTGAGGGAGTTCATTTTTGCGACGATGCGCGCGGGCTTGTTCTTCGTGGCGTGCTCGGCTTCGCGTTCGATGAGGGCGATGAGGCGCGGCTGGAGATCGTAGGGCGCGATGAGGAGTTTGCGCGGCGTCTGGTAGCGGCTGATGCCGGTGAGGCGGTTGAAAAAATTAGTGGCGTCCTCGCCGAAATCCTCGTGCGCGGTGAAGAGGCTGAGGTCGGTGTAAATGCGCGAGGTGGTGGGGTTATAGTTGCCCGTGGCGATGTGCAGGTAGCGGCGCAGGCGGTCTTCGTCACGACGGACGACAAGTGTGATTTTGCCATGCACCTTCAGCCCGACGAGGCCGAAGATGACGTGGACGCCGGCTGCTTCGAGCCTGCGCGCCCATTCGATGTTGTTTGCTTCGTCGAAGCGCGCCTTCAATTCGGTGACAGCGGTGACCTGCTTGCCATTTTCCGCCGCGAGCATGAGCGCGCCGATGATGCGGGCGTCGCCGCCAGTGCGATAGAGGGTCTGCTTGATGGCGAGGACGTTTGGGTCGCGCGCAGCCTGCTCGAGAAAATTCACGACGCTGTTGAAGCTTTCGTAGGGATGATGGATGAGCACGTCGCGACGGCGGATGGTGGAGAAGAGCGAGGCCCGGTCCCGCACTGCGGCTGCAATGGGCGCGATGAATGGCTTGTCGCGCAACTCGGGAGAATGATCGCCCTCGTAGATGGCCATGAGGCGTGTGGCGTTGATGGGGCCGTCCACGATATAGAGGTCGTCCTCGCTGAGGTTCAGATTATCCAGCAGCACCTGCCAGACGGGCTGCGGGCAGTCGGCGTCCACTTCCAGACGCACGGCCTCGCCACGGCGGCGGTTGCGGAGTTCCTCCTCGACGGCTTGCAGGAGATTCTCCGCGTCGTCCTCGTCCACGTAGAGTTCGCTGTTTCGTGTGACGCGAAATTTCCAATGGCCGTGGATTTTTGTGCCGGGAAAAAGGTCCGCAAGGTAGTGGCCGATGATGCTTCCTAGGAAAACGTAGTCCATGGCGTCATCCTCGCGCGGCAGACGGACGAGACGCGGGAGCACGCGCGGCACTTGCACCACGGCGAGACGCGAACGGCTTCCACCGTTCTGTTCGAGATCGAGGCTGACGACGACGTTCAGCGACTTGTTTTGAATGTGCGGGAATGGATGCGCCGGATCCACCGCCAGCGGCGTGAGAACGGGACGCACCTGTTGTTGGTAGTATTGTTCGAGCCAGGCTCGATCCTTCTCCTTCAGTTCCTCCATTTCTAAGAAGCGAATCCCAGACTTTGCCAGCGAGGGACGCAGCTCTCCACGCCACAGCCGGTATTGATCCTCCACCATGCGACGCACGCGCTTAGTGACGGCACGGACGGTCTCCGTGGCCGTGCGGCCATCGAGGCTGCGCTCGACGATGTCGCTCTCGATCTGCTGCTTCAGTCCCGCGAATCGCACCTCGAAAAACTCATCGAGATTCGAGCTGACGATGCAGAAAAACTTCACCCTTTCGAGCAGCGGTGTGCCGGGATTCAGCGCCTCTTCAAAGACGCGTTGATTGAATTCCAACCAGCTCATCTCGCGGCTGAGAAAGTGTTCAGTTGTGAAGTTGCTCATGGTTTTCAGTATGCCACCCATGCGCCCACTTTAGCGGGAGTCATGGCGCTGGCACTCACAAATGCTGCCATTACTCGCGCCCGACTGGGTGGCATCGCCGTCACGCTTGGGTCACAGTTTAGCGGCGAAAAAGCGCGCGGCTTGCGGTGGGCAGCGTCTGCGTGGTAAAGGCTGCGCCATGACTACACCTCGCGTTCTCTTCAAACTCCGCGAGCCAATTGGTTGTAAGAGCACCCGTCGTCTCGAAACGCTCTAACACAAACAGCTCAAATCCGACGATTACAAAAAACGGCTCAAGGAAGCGCAACTCCAACTACTCAGCTGGCAGCGTCGTCTCGTCGAAACGAAGAGCAACGTCGTCATCGTGATCGAAGGCCCGGATGCCGCCGGTAAAGGCGGGGCCATCAAGCGCATCGTGGAAAA